>CAZLLL010000194.1:0-6250 GCA_964560255.1 uncultured Methylomonas sp. | reverse complement strand
GTGGGATAGTCAGTTTTCAATTTAGTACAGACAGTATTCAGCATAGCATACAAGCTATTGATCGACTCTAAAGCCAAGTTCAATTGTGCAGCATTTTTATCTGGGTCATCGGGGTAGTCGTGCGCAAATTTGTTGCGAATATTACGGATCATCTGCCAGTTCTCGACACTTTCAATAAAACCAAGTTTTTCCAGTCTATTGAGCTTATCCAACATTGGACGATCTTGATATTGCTCTGTTAAATATTGCAAAATTGCAGGAAACAAACGGCTCCCCATCGTATCTTGTAACTTGGTGAAACGTAGAATAAACTGATCCACATCCTGCACTTGCTGATCGGAAAGGTTTGTATATATCTCGCCAGTCAAAGGCCAGAATATTCGGATAGACGACATGGCATGAAATAAATGATAAACATGCCGCTCACATTCGCGCCATGCATCTTGCAGTCGTAATAATGGAATATCCTCGCTCATAGGCGTATACCGGTTTGTTTAGCAATGCTAAAAATGGGCGGTGTATATCGCCGGGCTGGATAATCTACCAGTACATCTATTTTTTGATCTCCCAGTTTCATTTTTAGCTTGGTAACAAAAGCCAGCTCTTGTTGTACAACCTTTGCAATATCAGATTGATTTGTTTCAATCAGCAAGTCAATATCGCCTCCTTTTTTATTATCATCTATCCTTGAACCAAACAGGCAAATACTCACACCCGCTCCGAAGCTTTCCGCAGCAGCAGAGCGAATAATGGATTGCTGTTCTGGCGTTAATCTCATGCCTTAATTCTTTTTAAATACCCATCAGGCGCAACAGTAATCAGCAATTTATTCTGAATAGTTTTGTCTATCTCGAACTCTGGATGATTTTTCAAATATTCCCAAACTGCAGTTTTTGGATTGTTTCCTTTTCCCCAGGGTCTATCGGGAAACATATCGTTTGGCAAGTCGTCAATAATCGTATCAAAAACCACACAGTAACTACCTTCGCTTGTTAAGGGAGCATAAGCATTGAGTTCTGCGAGTGCATGTTCGTGAGTATGGTTTGAGTCTAAACAAATTAAGATTTTTGAATACTGTTTTGCTATCTCTTGTACTTGATAAATAATTTTTTCTTCAATTGATGAGCCCTGAATCATTTCAATTCGATTTGATAAAGGGTGTGCTTCAATTGCTTTACGATTATGATCACGAATATCAATATCAATGCCTAAAACACGCCGCCTAGGTTGTTTTGGGTCAAGTAATTCACCTGATTCAATAGCATCACAATAATCTAGCATGGCTAATTGAGATGCGCTAAAAATCAAAGAGCCCCCATGGGCAATGCCCGTTTCTATAATTAAATCTGGTTTGATTTGCCAAATTAATTCGTGCATTGCCTGAATATCTTGAGGATACTGAATTATCGGCCTACCCATCCATGAGAAATTATAAGAGTATTTGGGTTGAGTACTCTCTAACATAAATTTTTTAGCTGCCGTCTCAAGCTCACTAGCAGAATTAGATAATACTCTAGCTTTGCATTCTTGGTTAAACTCTATATTCAGATCATTCATTATTTGTCTTTAAAAATTGATTGTAACTTATTATTATTACCCCAAAATGCCATTGGCTCGTAACCAGGATATGGATAGTAGCCAAAATTGAACTCAATCTGCCAATTTTGTTTCTTTCTCCAGAACTCTACGATTTTCTGCACCGAAATCGGCTCACCAGAACAAACATTCAAAACGCCTAAGTTCTGCTCAGTAAGTGCCAGACGTACAATATAGTCTGCCACACTTTCAACCGGCAAATAGTCGCGTAACTGTTCACCTCCAGACAAATTAAATACCTTGTCTTTACATTGTATGGCTGCTTTAAGTTTAGGGTAAAGTGAAGAGCTAGGCTGGCTTTCGCCATACATATAAAACAATCTTGCCCAGGTGAAGTTGAATGGCTGTATAGTTTGTAAAAACTGCAACTGTTGTCGTAGTGCATCTTTAGCAAAACCATAAGGATTATTTGGAATAGTGAACATATCCTCCGAAAGAGCACCTGATTGCATTCCGTATTCAAAACACGTTCCCGTTACCAGTAATGAAGGCAACCCGTCTTTAATCAAAGCGTCTAAAAATTGATATTGTTTAGGTAATTCTGTACTAAAGTGGTGCAATGATTTATAGTTCGGTAACCCATCCCAGGCAAGATGAATTAACACATCGGGACGTTCTAACTTCTCAAAACAATCTGCCTTAAAGTTTGTTATATCCATTTCTACGATACGACAAGTAGCAGATGCAACATCATTCAGTCGTTCTTTATCGCGAGTTATTGCAATAACTTCTATTTCCTGTTGCCTTAGCAAAATATTTAGGACATGCCTACCAATAAAACCAGAAGCCCCTGTGACAGCAATTTTCAACAGACCCTCCGATCAAAGCATATTGTATATTTCCACTTGGAATGATCATAAAATCTTATTCTCACTTAATCACCACATCAGGCACAGCCGTTACAAACTTCCCACCCCAACTATAAACAGACTGATAGTGTTTAATCACTTCATCCGCAATATTCCAGGGTAATATCAATACCCAATCAGGCTTTAGCTCTTCTAGTTTTTCTGGAGAGACAATGGGTATATGACTGCCTGGCATAAATTTATTTTGTTTTGAAGGGGCGGCATCACAAATGACTGGTAATAAATCAGGTTTTATCCCTGCATAATTTAACAAGGTATTACCTTTTGCGGCAGCACCATAGCCTACCACTGTTTTGTTATGACGTTTTTGTTCTAGTAAAAACTGTATTAAACCATCCTTAACCTGATTGGCTTTGATTTGGAAGCCTCGATAAGTTTCGATATTCTGTAACCCAGCACCAGTCTCTTTTGCCAATAATTCTGCGACTGAAGGGTTCGTTTCTCGTGTATCTTCCGCATGACAACCATAAACTCTTAAACTACCGCCATGTGTCGTTAATTCTTCTACATCAAAGACACGTAAATTTTGTGCCGCAAAAATATGGCTGACGCTCGCTAACGATAAATACGAATAATGCTCGTGGTAAACGGTATCAAACTGGGTATGGTTAATTAGTTGCAAAAGATGAGGAAACTCTAAGGTAACCACCCCTGTCTTTTTTAATACGCGCTTAATTCCTGCGGTAAAATCGTTAATATCAGGCACGTGTGCGTAAACATTATTGCCAATCACTAAATCGGCCTGTTTTCCGTCACGGATGAGTTGTTCAGCTAGGCTTTTACTAAAGAATTCTTCTAAAACAGGAATGCCCAATGCTTTTGCTGCCGCTGCTGTGCTGGCGGTTGGCTCTATTCCTAAGCAGGGAATATCCGCTGCAATAAAATTTTTTAATAAATACCCATCATTTGCTGCCAATTCTATCACGTGGCTGTGATTATTTAAGCCCAAACGCTCGGTTATCATGCTGACATAATGTTCCGCATGGCTTAACCAGCCACTGGAAATAGAAGAAAAATAGGCATAATCCGCACTAAATAGCTGGTCTGCCTGGGCATAGTCCTCTGTTTGTACTAACCAGCATTGTTCACAAACATAAAGTTTGAGTGGAAAATAGGTTTCTGGCTTTTGTAAATCGTCTTGAGTTAAATATGCATTTGAGGGTGGCGCAAAACCCAAATCTAAAAACTGATGATGAAGTTGATGTTCGCAGTGGCGACATTTCATATTTTCATTCCTTGATAATCTTTTTTTATATCTGGCTGTTTTTTATCTTTATCGGATATTTCTGTGCAGCTTAACGGCCATTGAATATCAAACGCAGGATCATTGTACCGCAGACTTTCTTCAAAGTCTGGCTGATAATAGGCTGTGTGCAGATAAAGCAATTCAGTTTCATTTTCCAGGGTTTGAAATCCATGTGCACAACCGGCTGGAATGACTAGCATTTTATCATTTTCAGCACTTAGCTCTTCGCCATGCCAGTGCAAAAAAGTACGGGAGCCTGCTCTTAGGTCTAAGGCTACATCAAAAACTTTACCTTTTAAGCATCTGACTAGTTTCATTTCGGCGTGCGGGGGGATCTGAAAATGCATCCCGCGAATACTACCTTTCCTGGCTGTGACAGAATGGTTAATTTGTACAATTTGTTGAGCAGATAATACAGGTTTTAGTTGCTGCTGACAAAAAAAACGTGCAAAACTACCACGATTATCTTGATGCCGTGTTAATTTTACGACATATGTTTCTGCCAGTTTTGTATGAATAATCTCGGTCATTGTTTGTTCATATAGTTTTCAATTTGCGCCCACGTGGTTGCATACATATCTTCATTGTTTTTCCATGCCTGGTGCCAGGCTAATGTTTTTTGTAATGCCATCTGTAATCGCCATTGAGGCTGCCAGTTTAACTTGCTACGCGCTTTGCTACTGTCCAGTTTAAGAAAATGCGCTTCGTGTGGCTGTTCGGCCTGATCACATTGCCAATGGATGTCTTGACGCAGGTTAGCTAAATGCTCGACTATCCATTGTACGGATTGGGCATCTGCATCAGAGGGGCCAAAGTTCCAGGCTTCGGCAAAAACCGCCCCTTCTGTATAAAGTCGTTCTGCCAGTGTGATATATCCTGAGAGGGGCTCTAGGACATGTTGCCAAGGACGCGTTGCTTGCGGTGAACGAATTTTTAATACTTCGCCTGCGTCTATGGCGCGCAAGAAGTCGGGGATTAGCCGATCTTCCGCCCAATCACCACCACCAATCACATTACCTGCTCTGGCACTTGCGACGGCAATTCCTGCGGCCGCAAAAAAGGATTGCCGATAAGCCGCCGTGACCAACTCTGCACAGCCCTTGCTACTTGAATAGGGGTCAAAGCCCCCCATTGCTTCATTTTCACGATACCCCCACGGCCACTCACGATTTTCATAGCATTTGTCAGTGGTTACAATGACGACTGCTTTTACTGTCGGGGTGGCGCGTATTGCTTCTAATAAATGCACCGTTCCCATGACATTAACAGCATAGGTCTCTACTGGCTGGGCATAGGAATAACGTACTAACGCTTGAGCGGCCAAGTGAAATACTATTTCAGGTGATGCTTTCTGCATTGCCTGCTGTAGTTTTTCTGCATCGCGCAGATCAGCATATTCGCTGCTTGATATTTTATCTTTAAGTTTTGCGACACTAAAAAGATTTGGCTCAGTGGGGGGGGGTAATGCATAACCATGAACGTCTGCTCCCATCGCCTGTAACCAGATGGCTAACCAGCTTCCTTTAAAACCTGTATGCCCTGTTAAAAAAACGCGCTTACCGTACCAAAAATTCTGTTCCATTACCAAACTTTCCATGGCGCTTTACCGCTTTGCCAAAGGTTTTCTAGATGATTTTTATCTCTCAGTGTGTCCATAGGCTGCCAAAATCCAGAGTGTTGATAGGCCATTAGCTCTCCTTTTTGTGCGAGATATTTAAGCGGTTTACCTTCCCATGATGCAGTATCATCGTCTATTAGATCAAGACAGCTGGGTGACAATACAAAAAAACCTCCATTAATCCAGCCACCATCACCTAGTGGTTTTTCAACAAAAGCATTGACCACGTCACCTTCCATATCAAGTACGCCATATCGACCAGGAGGCTGTACAGCGGTAATGGTTGCAGATTTTCCATGTTGTTTATGAAATGCAATTAATGCGCTTATATCAATATTTGCGACACCGTCCCCGTAGGTAAAACAAAAGGCTTCTTCCTCTTGTACATAATGCGCTATGCGTTTTAAGCGTCCCCCAGTCATTGTATTTTCACCTGTATCTATCAGTGTTACATGCCACGGTTCAGCTTTTCGCTGGTGCACTTCCATTTGATTGTTTTGCATATCAAAAGTCACATCGGACATATGCAGGAAGTAGTTAGCAAAATATTCTTTTATAACATAGCCTTTATAGCCACAACAGATGACAAAGTCATGAATTCCATGGGCTGAATACGTTTTCATGATATGCCATAGGATCGGCTTTCCCCCTATTTCAACCATAGGCTTGGGTCGAGTCGATGTTTCTTCACTAAGTCGGGTTCCCAAGCCCCCCGCAAGTATAATTGCTTTCATCTGTACATTATCCTTATTATTTGTAGTCTTTTCAATTTATTTTGGATTAAGTCTAACCCAAAGAGGCAGATTCGATTGATTGTTTATTTTCCATTGCTTCGACAGCCTAGCTCAGAGCTCTTATATTTATGACTGGACGGGGTATTCACCCCGTCTCGCGAAGAAACGTGTACGAAAAAGACCTTTG
>CAZLLL010000193.1:0-6261 GCA_964560255.1 uncultured Methylomonas sp. | reverse complement strand
CACGTTGCCAATACGGAAGGGGGAAGTAATATTTTTCGGGTCGAAGCGGCTTTGTCAAATTTTCCCAAACAGCTTAGGCCAGGGATGGAAGGCGTGGGAAAAATTGAAATTGAGCGTAAAAAACTCTTCTGGATCTGGACTCATGAACTGGTCGACTGGATCAAACTCCAGGTTTGGTCATGGTGGCCTTAAGCATATTGATTAAACGGGTAAAGCACTTATGAATGAAACATTACTCAGCCCCCACTGGTATCGTGTGCGTGATTTAAAACCACAAATACAGCGTCATGTGGATATGCATCGCCATGAATACCGTGGTTTAATCTGGTATATTCTGGAAGATAAAGCCAGTGGTCGTAGTCATCGCTTTAACTCAACAGCTTATCAGGTAATCGGTTTGCTCAACGGTCAATTGACGGTTAATCAAATATGGAATCAGGTAAGCGACCGCCTGGGGGACTTTGCACCGACTCAGGAGCAAATGATACATCTATTAGGACGGTTACATGCGGGGGATTTATTGCAGTCAGGGATACCTGCCGATATAGAGGAGTTATTTGCACGTGATCAACGGCAAAAAAACAATAAAATAAAACAACGATTTGCTAATCCGCTATTTATACAAGTGCCACTCTGGGATCCAGATAAATTCTTGCAAACACACCTAGACAAAGTGAGCCCTTTATTTCACTGGTCTATCGCATTAGTCTGGATGATGTTTATAGCGACTGCCGGATTGACAGCGGCCATAAACTGGAATGCTATCAGCCACTATTTTAATATAAATAGTCTATCGCCTGACAACTTGGTTATTATCGCTTTGCTGTATCCTCTGATTAAATTTTTACATGAATTAGGTCATGCCTTCAGTGCAAAAATTCAGGGGGCGGAGGTGCATGAAATGGGGGTGACCTTTTTATTATTTATGCCCATTCCCTATGTTGATGTTTCAGCAGTCAATTTTTTGCGCAGTAAACAGCAACGTCTATTAGTCAGTGCGGCAGGTATTATAGTTGAGTTATTTATTGCCGCTATTGGGCTATTTCTGTGGTTAAGTGTCGAACCGGGACTGATTAAAGAAATTGCGTTTAACGCAATGATTATTGGTGGAATTTCTTCTTTATTTTTTAATGGTAATCCCTTACTTAAATATGATGGTTATTACCTGCTTGCTGATGGATTAGCGATACCCAATCTTTTTCAGCGCTCTAGCCAGTATTTAGCCTATCTTTGTCAAACATATCTATTGGGCATCAGCAGCCTGCCATCTCCTACCACGACACCTGGCGAAGCAAGATGGTTTATAACTTATAGCATCAGTTCGTATCTTTATCGCTTTAGTTTGCTTTGGGTTATTATTGTTTATATTATTGATACATTTTTTATTATTGGTGTGATACTGACGCTATGGCTGCTCTTTAAGCAAATTATTTTACCGCTTGTTAAAGGCGTACTTTTCGTTTTTACTAGCCCTTTGATTGATCAGCAACGATTTAGAGCAGTTGCCAGTCTTTTGGGTGTAACAGGTATTTTTTTTGTGCTTTTATACTGGGTGCCAGTGCCTGTCTATACGCGTTCAGAAGGAGTCATATGGATGCCAGAGGACGCACAGCTTAGAGCAGAAGTTGATGGTTTTGCAGGAGAGCTCTTATTAGAGCTACCCCGTACAGTAAAAAAAGATACTCCAGTGATCAATATATTTGACCCTCTGCTGAATACTGAAGTGGATGTTATCGTTGCAAGGCTGAAAGAGCTCAATACAAAATTCAGAGCAGAGTGGAATAACGATAAAATTAAAGCAGGCTATATCAAAGAAGAAATGCTTATGGTTGTGGAAGAATTAAAATACGCCAGAAAAAAGCAAAAGTCCATGCAAATCGTCAGTAAGAAAGCAGGAAAACTGCTTATTCCCAATGTCAAAGATTTAACTGGGCGCTTTGTACGTAAAGGCGAAGTGATTGGTTATGTGATCAATGATGTACTGCCTACTGTGCGTGTTGTTGTAACCCAATCAGATATGGGGCAGCTTAGCAAACAGATTAAAGCGATACACATCAGGTTAGTGAATCATCCTGAGCAGATTTTACCGGCAACTCTGATACGCAAAACGCCAGAAGCAAGCAATCATTTACAGAGTGCTGCATTAGCGACAAGCAATGGAGGTAAAATAGCACTAGACCCTGCCTCTAAAGAAGAATTGCAAACACTGGAAAAAGTATTTCATATTGATTTACAGTTCACCCCGATTCAACCTGTATCCGAAATAGGCCAGCGAGTTTTTGTACGTTTTGATCACGGTACTGAAACACTAGCGCAGCAATTATTTAGGCGTTTACGCCAGGTATTCCTGCGGCAGTTTAATGTCTAATAAAATAAAACCTGGGTTAACACTGGGTCTATACCCTCAGCGACGGGAAGCCTGCCCTGGGGCTTTAGAAGCACAGACCAGACGTGTTATTATGCAGCTTAAATTCCTGTTCAAGCAGCATAAATATACCCTGAAATACATACTCAAAAGAGTCAATGGCTTTGCACAGCGTATCAATAAACTCTCAGGTGATGCAATGCAAGACCATATTCAGCAGTTACGACAACGCTTGCATCAACAGGGGCTGCAAGAGATGCTGATTGCAGAATCCTTTGCAACGATCAGAGAAGTTTCGCATAGAATTCTAGGGAAAAAGCATTTTAACGTACAGATCCTTGGAGGCTGGGTCATCATCAATGGCCTGCTCGCAGAGATGCAAACGGGAGAAGGAAAAACACTTACCGCTATTTTACCGGCCTGTACTGCTGCATTAGCAGGAATTCCTGTACATATCATCACGGCCAATGATTACCTGGCAAAAAGGGATGAAGAGCTATTGCGGCCACTGTATCTGCAAATGGGCTTAAGTTCTGCAACAGTGCTTGATGGTATGGAAACGGAGTTGCGTAAAGCGGCTTATCAATGTGATATTGTACATACTACCAGCCAGCAAATTACCTTTGATTATTTGCTTGATCGCATAGAGATGGGAAATCAGTCCGGTAAACTGCAAATTCAGGCAAAATACTTGCAAAACCGGCAACAGAAAAAGTCCTCAGCCTATTTATTACGTGGGCTGTGTTTTACTATTATTGATGAGGCAGATAATGTTTTGGTCGATGAGGCGAAAACACCGTTAATTATATCCCAGACTGAAGTTGATAATGAGCAAAACCAGATTTATTTTGATGCACTTTTTTTAGCAGAGCAACTTGAAAGACACGTTGATTTTAAGGTGAATGATCAGTATCAGGATACTAGCCTGACAGTCACAGGCAAAAAAAAAATAGCGGAATTAGCCGAAGCACTAGGTGACGACTGGCAACAACGACGGCACAGAGAAATTATGGTGACTCTGGCTTTAAAAGCCACACAGTTATATATTCGGGATAAACATTATCTGCTGCGTGATGACAAAATAGAGATTATTGATGCATTAACGGGTAGAGCAATGCCTGATCGTTCCTGGGAGCATGGGTTACACCAGTTAATTGAAGCAAAAGAGTCCTGCACTATTTCACAGCAAAGAAATACCTTAGCCAGAATAACCTATCAAACTTTTTTTAAACGCTATTTGCATGTGTCGGGCATGTCAGGGACGCTGTCTGAAGTGGCAGGTGAATTAAATAAAATATATAGCTTAAAAGTCATTAAAATTCCTCTTCATAAACCTTGTAGACGGCAAATTCAGGCAGAAAAAGTGTATAAAACGAATACACAAAAATGGCAAGCTTTAATACAACACGTCACTAAAGTACATTTAACAGGTCAGCCTATATTGATTGGTACAAATACTGTTCTGGATTCAAAAAGTATCAGTGCAATTTTATTGGAAAATAATTTACCACATCAAGTATTGAATGCCTTACAAGACCAGCAGGAAGCAGATGTTATTGCGCTCGCTGGTCAATTACACAGCATTACTGTCGCAACCAATATGGCAGGCAGAGGAACGGATATTGCGCTAGGCACTGGCGTTGTAGAAATAGGCGGTTTGCATGTTATAGCGACGACCCGCAATGATGCACGGCGGATTGATAGGCAACTCTATGGACGCTGTGCCAGACAAGGTGATTTAGGTAGTACAGCAGCCTATATGTGCTTGCAAGATAGAAATCTGGCAGATTTTTATTCACCTGCTATGCTTAAAATTATATCTGCATTTTGTTTGCAGAATAAAGCTTTACCTCACTGGCTGGGGAACATCATACTGACATTACCGCAAAAATGGACAGAATACCAATCTTGTAAAACACGTAGAATGTTAATTGCACAAGACAGAAAAAAGGCAAAAACTTTGTCCTTTACAGGACAAATGGAGTAACAATCCCAAGGTTTTATTTACAGGCGTAGGTTGCGGGTGAGGCACGACCCACAACAAAAGACAGCTCCACAGTCGTCACGTTGGAATTCGTGCCTCACCACAACGTGACCATTTAGGTAAATCACAATAAATAAACGACCAAAATGGTATGGGTCAACTGAAAAATGCCTGATTTTTCTATTCACTCTGTTATGTTCAAAAGGAGTACAAAAACAAGTTTTTGTGCGCTTTAAAACAGGCAAAAACTTATTTTTGTACTCTAAATTAGCAATACTTTCACAATCTCAGATCCTGAAAATAAGTGTTGCTTGCTTTTTGTGTTAGTGGGTGGGTTATTATTTGCGAGTTACCTTAGGAGCGTGCACGAAATAAGTTGAAATTCTCAACCTTAGGGAGATGGAAACAAATAATCATCCAATATTGCTGGTCTTTTTGTCCGTCTTCTGCGTTGTAGTAACCGTTACGTAGCTTGCTATGCGCCGGTTACTACGCCTTGAATACGAACAAAAATCCTGCCCAATACTGGACGATTATTTATTTCCAGCTCCCTTACCGTGTGCAGTATATATATTTTAAAAAATAAAAATGAACAACTTTGAAAAAGCAATAAGTATTTTTATCAATTATTTGATTTTATCAGCGGTTTCTCCTGTATTCGCTGAACAAAAAACCACACTGGATTGCTTAATCAAGCCTGAAATGTATATTGATGTGAGCAGTCCTGTAGATGGAATACTAGAGTCAGTGCTGGTTAAAGAATCCGATACCATTACCAAGGGCCAAGTGCTTGCCAAACTAGATGCATCTGTCGAACTAGCCAGGGTTGAAGTTGCTGAGCAAGAATCCTTAATGGCTAATCGCATTTATGCTAAAAAGCTCAAGCTGGCTTATGCTGCGCGAAAAGTAGAGCGTATTTCTCTGTTGGTTAAAAAAAATGTTTCTTCTATACAAGAGCGGGATGATGCAGCAACAGAACTGGCATTGGCTAGGACAGAACTGGCACAGATCAAACTTGATAAAAAGAAAAATGAATTAAAGCTGTTACTGGCACAAGCAGAATTGCAACAAAAAACAATCGTCAGCCCTATTGAAGGTATCGTTGTCGAGCGTTACCTTATGCCTGGAGAGTCGGTAGAAAATAAACCTATCCTGCAAATAGCGAAAATCGATCCATTATTAGTTGAAGTGGTTGCCTCAGCAAACCTGTTTGGCCTTATCAAGCCTGGAATGTCTGTACAACTGAAATCTGGCTTTCCTGTCAAGAATACTTATAAGGCAACTGTCAGTACAGTAGATCGTATTATTCATGCAGCCAGTGGTAGTTTCACCATTCGTTTAAAATTGCCCAACCCAGGTGATAAATTAGTGGGTGGTATGAAATGCACTGCTATTTTCCCTGTTAAAACACCTCCGAGAAATAATTCCAGCTTAAATCAAGTGTTAGACGATGATGCGTTGCCGGAAGATATTAAAGCTTTGTTAGGAGAATAGGTGCGCCATGCTGCTTCGCGAAATTCAGGGACTAAAAATCATCAAACAAGGATTTAGGAAGTATGATCTTGAGTAGTAATGGACTTTCAGTCCAAGAGCAATCTATGCACTTTCAGTGCATAGTGGTGGTTGAATTGACTCCCTTTATTTTCGGTGGTGACTTCTATTAGCTGTTAATGCGATTACTACCAAGAAAAGCCCGTTGATGCAATAATTATTACAATATTAAACAATGAGTTATATATTTACCGTATGATGCACAGTTAATAGTAGTCACTACCTTATTTTCTAGCTGATATTTTTCAATACGTAAATAACTCAGAAGTTCGAAAGCTTTAGCTTTGTATGAAATCAAAAATAATGGTACTCCCTCTCAAAATATCAACTGGAAATGGAAAGAATTGCTTGCATACTTGAT
>CAZLLL010000192.1:0-6279 GCA_964560255.1 uncultured Methylomonas sp. | reverse complement strand
GGGACTAAAAATCATCACTTCGCTAAGCTCCGTTTCCCTGATTTTCAGCGTATGATGGCCTACGAGCTAAAACACCATGCAAATAAAAACCACAACCTCTCTAATTCCTCACCAAGCCGAAGCTGTTACCAAACTGCTCCCCACCAAAGTAGGCGCACTGTTTATGGAAATGGGAACAGGAAAAGGCCGCACGGCCATAGAGCTGGCTAACCTACGTCAACAAAAAATAAGCCAGGTTATCTGGTTCTGCCCAGTTTCCCTAAAGCAAACCATCCGCCATGAAATTCTTAAGCACACCGCCGCCAATGATGCGGATGTGTGCGTATTCAATGATAAAACCAATGAAACAAACCTGCCACAAGTGGGCTGGTATGTTGTTGGTATAGAATCCGTCTCTGCCAGTAATCGTGTTGCACTCACTGTTAACCGACTCATAAATGAGCGTTCGTTGGTGATCGTAGACGAATCCAGCTACATAAAAGGCCATAAATCCATGCGCACCCAGCGTATTACTCACTATTCCAAACGTGCAAGATACCGGCTTATACTCACGGGGACACCTATCAGCCAGGGCATAGTTGATCTATATGCACAAATGCGTTTTTTATCGCCCAAAATATTGGGGTACAACTCCTTTTACTCGTTTTCTAACAACCATCTGGAATATTCTGATAAATATAAAGGCATGATTGTCGAAAGCCATAATAGCGAATGGATCGCCGCAAAAATAAAGCCCTATGTGTACCAGGTTACCAAAAAAGAGTGCTTAAGCCTGCCGGATAAACTATACAGCAGCGTGCATTGTGAATTAAGTAGCGAGCAGCTGATGTATTATCAAGAAGCCAAGCAGAAAATGGTAGATGAGTTGACCGGTGGGGATATGGATCGCTATGTCATCCTGAAATTATTCACTAACCTGCAACAAATCAGTTGTGGATTTTGGAATAGGCGAACAGAACGCGATGGGAAAATGCATACCGAGTTTATAGAATTGCACCACGACCGCCTCGATACGCTGCTGGATACGATTGACCGTTTGCCTGGTAAAGATAAGATTATCATCTGGGCTAAGTATCGTTACGATATACGGTCGATTAACAAAGCCTTGCTAGCTAAATATGGTGATGACAGTACCGCCTTATTTTATGGGGATGTAAAGCAAAAACAACGGCAGGTTGAAGTCGATAAATTTCATCAAAGTGCGCGGTTTTTTATCTCAACGCCCAGTTGTGGCGGACATGGACTCACGCTCAATGAAGCGCATACCGTGATTTTCTATAATAATAGCTTTAAATATGCCGAACGTATCCAGGCAGAAGACCGTTGCCATCGTATTGGGCAGCAGCACAAAGTGACCTATATTGACATTTGGACAGATGCCGGCATTGATAGCCGGATAGCCGGAGCGTTGGCCTGCAAGGGTGATGTGGTCAAGGCTTTTAAAATAGAAGTAGATAAGGTAAAGGCTAGCGGTAAAGATAAGTTAAGGGAATTGATTAATAAATTGTAAAAAGCTTGCAATTAGGTATTATATGCCTATAATTGTAATCAAAGGAGTTGATAAAAAGCCATCAAGGATTGAGTGGCATTAACCATTAACGCAGTTTAAGAGGTAATAAAAATGTCAGAATTCGTCGAAAGAATATTAACAGTCGCAGACCAGCAAGCTCTGTCAAAAGAATGGTATGGTGATGCAAATTACTCAGAGCATGAGGTTTTAGAGGCTGTAGAAGTCAATCCATGCATCATTAAAAGAAATGGCCGTAACTTTACGCTGTTGACGATATCAAAAGAGCAGGGATTTGTTGTTGATGTTAATGCTGATGTGATGGCAGAAGCGGCTATATTAAAAGACGGAGAACAATATGATGAAGTCTTTTTTATGGATAGTGACGAAGAGTTTATTTATCTTGAAGGAGATGATCGTGACTTTATCTATCAAATCACTAAGTCAGAATGTCCAAAAATAGAGAGTGCTTCTGTTTTATCAGTTTTCAATGACCCTGTTTATTCCCCAAATCGTGAAATGTCTGATTATGAAATGGATGTACTGCTATGAGTAATGAAGCAGTACAAATTAAAGGTAATTTTTACGGACATGATAATGGAGTCGTTGGCGGAGAATGTGGTCGTCTTAATAAACAGCGACACGGAATTTCGTACAGTGTTTATACGAACATGCCGGCAGGCGGCTATCAGATAGAGATGTTCAGAGAGCCTGATGGAGAGTGGCTTGGTCTGTATGATGATGGCAACCAATGACTTAATTCTCGGAGCTAAAATTGATCTACCTAGGAATTGAAAGCAAAAAAAAGCAAGGCATTATCGAAAGGTATTGCCTTGCCAACAGCATAGCAAAGGTTGTCATATTAACACCTGAAAAGTTTGCGTTCAAATATGACAAAGCCACATCAGAAACGGTTTATTATCCGCAGATCATTGAATATAAATTTTTCTATAGATTACTGCAAGAGATTAGTCATGAAACTTTAATAGTCATCAGCGAATGCCTACGGACACAAAACAGGCATGACCTGACGTATAACTGCATCAGACACTATCTAACTCAGACAAAGCACCAGATCATATTCCAGTACCTGCCAGTCATCGACAACCAGCAAGACTTTATGATCTTGTTTGATTTCGACACCCAAAGCCGTTGGAAGCGTGAAAAGTTCGATATAGACCTGCTGCAAGAGTCAGAGATTGTTATCGCCAAGCGTGATATAGCCTTTAACTTCATAGAAATAACGGCCAATGACAAATTAAAGTCATATTATGAAGCAAAAAAACAGAAATTATTTTCAGAAATTGGCATCAAAGACCCCCATACATTGCCAAGGAATTTATACCTTATTGCTGGAAAAGCAAAAATAGGCCATATAGATCAATCAAAGCAATGCGTTGGGAGAAATAATCGTTTTAAAATTGACGCGATGCATAAATATAAACAGGATTGCTACCCAGAAACCCCGTTTACTGTCTTTGAATTGCCGCATAACTTTATTGATTATACGGATTTCTTGGCGTTATCCGCTGAAGATGAAGTCGACGTACTGGCGACCGATATAAAAGCCGACCAGTGGTACTGCGAACGCTATCAAGAATGGAAGGAGAGACTTGATGAAACCTACACAAGTTTATTTAACGGGTAAAAGCGTGCTGGATGCAGCCCGTGAACGCATTAATTTTGTCTTTGACAATTTTGAAAATATTCATGTGTCCATCAGCGGTGGTAAAGATAGCACAGTGCTAGCGCACCTGGCATTAATAGAGGCGCATAACAGAAACAGAAAAATAGGCTTATTTTTTATTGATGAAGAAGTGGTTTATCAAAGCACAGTCGATCAAATTGAATACTTGATGTCATTGTACCCAGAAAATACCAATCGACTCTGGTTGCAGATTCCTTTTCACCTAACCAACGCCACCTCATTTAGTGAATCACAGTTGATTTGTTGGGAGGCAGGGAAACATAAGCAATGGATGCGATCAAAAGGAAAGGGAAACATTCTGGCTGCGCCCTGGGCAAAAGAAGATGAGGTTATTCATTCTTCAAAGGGCAAAGGCATTCTAGGGTTTTATGATGTTATCGAAAACTGGGAGCGATGCTATGAAAATACAGCATTTCTGATTGGGTTGAGAGGCACAGAATCACCGAATAGATGGAGGACAATGGTCAAGAATCCGGTTAATATTGGAGGTAAAAATGTCTATTGGGCCACACGGAAGGGCAAGAATGTGTCCATGTATCCCATTTACGACTGGAACTTTCACGATATATGGAAATATATTGGCGATCAGGCATTAAAGTATTCAAAGATATACGACAATCAGTTTATGAAGGGAATGCCTATCAATGAAATGCGTGTCTCGTCTCTGATTCATGAGAAATCATTTAAAAGCCTCTGTGATCTGCCAGAATTTGAGCCTAAAACCTTTGAAAAGCTCTGTTTAAGAATTAAAGGCATGTCCTTTGCCCAGGAAACCGGCAAGGATGCAAAAATGTTTAAGGTAAGAAAGCTGCCTAAAAACTTTAAGTCCTGGATAGCTTATCGCGATTTTCTGCTGGAAACCTATGCAGACGCAGAAAGGAAGCACCGCTTTGTCAATAGGTTTGCAAGGCAGTTGGAGAATGAATTTGTAGCACGGCAACAATGCCGACAGTTAGTGTTAAATGATTATGAAAATAATCTCCCTGTTGATAACAAGCCTGATCCTAGAGAGGCATTAATTAAATATTATATGGAAAACATATGAGTCATATCATGATTGACCTTGAGACGATGAGCGTAGAACCTAATGCAGCCATTGTTGCTATTGGTGCTGTGGTTTTAGACTTTGACAACAATAACTTAGGAGAAGAGTTCTATAGGCGCATTAGTCTTGAATCATCCGTGTTGTCAGGTGGGATCATTGATCCTGATACGGTTATCTGGTGGCTAAAGCAAGGCAGATTGGCACGACGTGAAATATATTCTGCCAGTGCAGCCATAGAAAAAAGTTGCGCAAGCTTTCTGGGGTTCGTAGAAAGAAATGGCGGCGCAGACAATGTAAAAGTATGGGGTGATGGTGCTTCCTTTGATAACGTCATATTGTCATCCACATTTAAGCGCCTTAGTATGCCTGAGCCTTGGAAATACTGGAACGATAGGTGTTACAGGACAGTAAAGAACATGTACCCAGATATAAAAAGCCATAACGCAGGCACTGAGCATAACGCGCTGGATGACGCGAAGTCACAAGCCAATAAATTACTGGGCATCTACCAGGGAAATAAAGGAGTTGCACTATGATTCATTATATAGATTCATCAAAGCAGTTTCTTGAGCTGAAAGAGATGTTAAAGCCTGCTTATATAACATCAAAAAAGTACGGAAAAATCCCCGTGCCTTGTGCCAATACAATACTGGTATCCTGTGAATTAATTATAGCCAACAACTATAATCCTAATTTTGTCAGCAAAGATAAAATGAAATTGTTGAAACGATCTATCAGAGACAATGGATTTTGTTTCCCTATTGTCACTATCTTTGATGAGATAGAAGAAAAGTTTGTTGTTATTGATGGTTTCCATCGTAAAAGCATGGGGGATAAAGCCTGGTTAGACCTTGACTATATCCCGTTAGTTTTTATTGATCATGACATTAGCGATAGGATGTACGCAACCGTCCAGTTTAATAAAGCGCGAGGAGTTCACCAGGTAGATCTAGATGCCGATGTGATTAAAGCGCTTATCCAGCAAGGGAAAACCGAGGATGAAATTTCCACTCATCTTGGGATTGATCTTGAGACGATTCACAGATACAAGCAATTAACCGGCATCACAGAGCTCTTTAAAAATACGGATTATTCAATGCCATGGACAACAGTGGAGGCACTGGATGGCTAACTGGGACTATGGCGGTCTACATAGAAAACATGACATGTCAGGCGTTATATCAATGCCGAATCAATCAAAAGTCATGGTTTGCGACTGGACCAAGGACATGCCTGATTTCATGAAAGAGGCCGACACGCTGTTTATCGATCCGCCCTGGAATATAGGCAATGTCAACACGTTCTACACCAAAGCAGACCAAGAGCACCGTGATTTTGATTTCATGCAGTTCACTACTCATCTGTTTGTCAGGATTGATGAAATAAAGCCTGACTTCCTGTTTATTGAAATGGGAAAGGAATATCTAGGCGAATACATTAGCGAATGTAAAGCGCGTTATAAATACGTCACGTTTTATAATTCAACGTATTATAAAAACAAAAATAATAAATGCTATGTGATTCATGCCACCAATAAATTTAAGTTAAAGAAGTACAAAGCTCTTGAAGACCTAGATGAAGAGCTGATTATAAAATGGATATGTAAAAATCATAGCTACAATTGCATAGGTGATCTATGCATGGGGCGTGGACTTGTGGGTAAATATTCTGCAATGAATGATAAAAAATTTGTCGGCACAGAGTTAAATAAAAAACGATTAGCTGTGCTTGTTGATCATATGAAGGAGAAATACACATGATTAAACTAGTCCGTGGTAAGGCATACCCACTACCAGTGCCGAAAAAAGAAGGTGCTTCTGCTAATTTTTTGATTAAAAGCGGAAATGCCTTACAAATATTACTACCTGGAATGACCTCGAAAGAATGCATCGCACTGAGGTCAGGTAAAATGAAGGTTGGATTTCTTTATAAGAAAGGATCATTACTTTGGCTGATTCAGTTTTACGACCGCTGAAAATCAGGGAAACGGAGCTTAGCGAAGTGATGATTTTTAGTCCC
>CAZLLL010000191.1:0-6298 GCA_964560255.1 uncultured Methylomonas sp. | reverse complement strand
GGTTCGTACCTTACCCACAACCTACGCATTTAAACCAATAGCCTATAAATATTAAGCATGTCCCCTCTTAAGTTTGTAGCCAGTATTGTCGCAAATCATTGCTTAACTAAGCTGATCAATAATCTCTTGCGCTTCATTTTTTTGTGCGTCATTCCCCATCTCTAAAACTTCTTGCGCGATCTCTTTTGCTGCAGGCTCATCACCCATATCAATATAGGCTTTTGCTAAATCAATTTTTGTTTCAAATTCGTCCATATCGGTTAAATCAGAAACTAATGAACTATTTTCACTCTGTTGATCAACGTCTGTTGATATTTCCGCAACTGGCTCATTAGAAATTTTATCAAAATCAAATTCGAAATCACCATGATTTGATGCATCATCAGACTCAGGGCTAACAAGTGTATCCTGCGATTCAGAAGGATCAAGAACCTCTGATGAAAAATCAAAATCATCTAAATTAATATCATCTGTTTCATCAGCATCAAATTCTATTGTTTCAATGGCTTCATCTGAGCCAGTACTTAATGCATCTGACTCTTCTGAATCGTCTATGTCTAATGAATCCAGAGCGTCAAATTCACTCATATCAAAATCAATGCTTTCAGTGCCGCTATCCGCTTCAGCATTAACTTCATCATTAGAGTCAAGCAACTCACCTGCATTATCATCTGGCAATGAAAATGC
Organism: uncultured Methylomonas sp.; assembly: GCA_964560255.1. Classification (GTDB taxonomy): domain Bacteria; phylum Pseudomonadota; class Gammaproteobacteria; order Methylococcales; family Methylomonadaceae; genus Methyloprofundus. The sequence continues at coordinate 5,611 of CAZLLL010000191.1, read as the reverse complement.
GCTTAAGTCAAATTCAAGATCTAAATGCTCTACATCCTGCTCTAATGATGCATCGTCATCTTCAGCCACATCATCGCCTAATGATGCTTCATCCACTTTATTATCTGTAGGAAATGTTTCTTCTGGTAGATCAGGTGAAAATAAGGCTGAGTTGGGGATTAACTCCTTCCCCATTTCAATCACTTTAGCCCAAAAATTTACCTCTGATTTTTTACCTCCAGAGATTAATTCTCTGGAATACTCTTCATAAGCTTCAGTATTTTCACTGGTATAAAAAATCTCTAATAGTTTTAATTTATAATCATCTTTATCAGGGTGGTCTGTAATGGCCTGACGCATTAACTCTTCAGCTTGCTGATAACGTCCATAGGCAAGATATACATCAGTTTCTGACGTAGGATCAACCTCCGTCTGATCCGTTTCAAATACATCAAAATCACTCGGTGTAAATTCGCTTAAAAAGGAACTTTCGTCTACAGTACCTACATCATAGGAAGACCTTTCGTCAAAAATAGGTAAATCTAAGTCATCTTCTACATCTGTATCCGGTAAAAATATCTCGCTTGAGGTAGCAAACATACTATTTTCATTTATTTCCTCCTCATCTTGACGTCTACGCCAGAATAACCAGCCAAGTCCCCCAATGGCTGTCGCAAGAAATAGACCTAAACCCATGTAGTAATAATTAACACCTTCATCACCATCATCTAATGAAGACTGTTTCCGTACCGTGTGTTCAAGCGGTTTTACTGCTGGAGGAGGCGTTACTTTAACTGGTTTACCAACCGGCTCTGTCGTAGCAATAGGTTCTTTGACAGGGAGAGATCCCTGCTGGTTCGTTACTTTTGGAATTAAGTCTGGTTCAACAGCCTTAAGAGTAACAGGCTCTTTAACTGGTTCAGCAGGCTCAATAATAATGGATTCTTTATTATTAATTGATGGATCAGTTTGTAAATAAGTTTCAGCCTGTTTATTTTGTAAAGCGGCTAACTGCTGATCTTTTATGGCCATCATTTCCTGCATAATGGCAAACTGTTTCTCCAGATGAGCAAGCCTTTCCTGCAATTGCTGATTTTTAGCGACTAGCTCTTCCTGACCAGCTGTATTAGCTGTTAAAATCTCAGAATTAGTGACTGGGTCTTCTACAGGTGGTACTAAGGTTAATTGATTACTATCGTTAGTATCAACTGGCTGCACATCAGGCTCAGAAGCGGCTGTACCGTTCCAAACAGACATCTGTTTATAAAACTGAGTATTTGCCTGTCTTTTGGATAATTGAACAATATCTGGTCTTTTAGGAACCGCTAGAGTTTTACCTTGCATTAAGGCATTGACATTTTTTTTGTAAAACGCATGCGGGTTTGCTTTGTACAAAGCCATCATCATTTGTTCTACAGAAATATCACTATTGTTATTAACTTTTTCAGCTACCTTCCATAAAGTATCATTGCTGTTTGTTGGGCCATACTGTCCTTCTACCGCTAAACCATTAAAATTATTTTGTACTGCAGCATCGCCTCTGGAATTGTTATTCGCTGGGTTTGTGGAAGATACGGTGGCGACATCGACGCTACTTTGCTGATAGATAACAGGTGGATCAACTAAAACAGTAAACTCTTTATAAATATCACCTTTTGGCCAACTGACTTCGACTAAAAAATCCAGAAAGGGCTCTTGCACGACCTCATCTGAAGTCATGTTAATAACAACCTTGCCATTTGCCTTGACCATAGGCTGAAATTTAACTTTTGATAAAAAATAACTCCAGGCTATCCCCAGCTTATCAAACTTTTCAGGTGTCGCCAGAGTAACTTTAATATCAGAAAGATCTTCGTCTGCTGCTAAAGATAAAGCAATTTCAGCTCTCAGCTTTTGATTTAAAGCTGAATGTAGTTTTATATCCCCCACACCTAATGAATGTGCAGTTATTGGCACTACTAAAGACATAGCTGCTAGAGTTTTAGTCAAATAATGCACTACACTCTCCTTCCTACAATTTTTTCCACGATAGCTTTCCCACAAGTACAATCAAATATGTTTATAAGCTTAGACTAGATGTAATTTTTTACCAGCACTTCTGCAATTTGTACACTATTTAATGCAGCGCCTTTACGCACGTTATCAGCAACCACCCATAGATCAATTCCCTTGGCATGGGAAATATCTTCTCTGATGCGACCGACAAAAACATCATCGTGGCCAGAAGACTCTGTTACAGCGGTTGGATAACCACCTTCTTTACGCTCATCCATTACAGTAATGCCTGGTGCTGCCAATAAAATCTCACGGACTTTTTCTACACTGATTTTGTTAACTGTTTCAATATGAATCGCTTCAGAATGACCAAAAAACACAGGGACACGTACCGCAGTCGGATTCACCTGAATACTGTCATCTCCCATGATTTTTTTGGTTTCCCAAACCATTTTCATTTCTTCTTTAGTGTAACCATTTTCCATAAAGACATCAATTTGTGGTAGCACATTAAATGCAATTTGTTTAGGATATACACTTGTTTCAATAGGCTTGCCATTCAGTAGCTGTGATGTCTGAGCCACGACTTCTGCAACACCCTCTTTACCAGAACCCGACACCGCCTGATAAGTACACACATTAATCCGTTCTATGCCAACTGCATCATAGATGGGCTTTAAAGCAACCAGCATTTGAATAGTTGAACAATTTGGATTAGCAATAATCCCGCGAGCTGTATGCTGAGCAATGCTGTCAGGGTTTACTTCTGGAATAACGAGTGGAATATCTTCATCATAACGAAACTGGGAGGTATTATCAATAACAACACAGCCTTCTGCTACAGCTTTAGGCGCATACTCAGCCGAAAGCGGTGCACCCGCTGAAAACAGGCCAATGTCTGCTTTAGAAAAATCAAATTCAGCTAAATCCTGTACCTTGAGGCTACCGCCTTTAAAAGGTATCCGCTTACCCACCGAACGCACACTCGCCAATGCATATACATTATCAATCGGAAAATCTCTTTCTTCCAGAATGGCCAGCATTGCTTCACCTACCGCACCGGTTGCTCCAACAACTGCTACATTATACTTTTTTGTCATTTATATTGTTCTCGTTTTTAACGCATTCACGACCGCATCACCCATCGTTGAAGTACTTACTTTTTGCATTCCATATCTGTGCTGTTTTTATTATTTTGAATTTGCTCTACTTGTTGTTCTAATTTTTTCAAACGTGTCCAGACTTCACTTAAGCGTTGAAAAATTGCTATATTTTTGACATATTTTTTAAAAGGCTGAGCAGGCCCATAGGCATAAATGCCTGATTTTTTAATACTGCTATGTACACCAGCCCGATGCAATAACATTGTGTCATCGGGTACATACACATGATCCAGAACGCCTGTTTGTCCCGATGCAACGACACGCTTGCCAAAATGGCTCGACCCTGCGATTCCGGTTTGTGCCACCAGAATACAGTCTTCTTCAATAATGACATTATGTGCCAAATGACATTGCGCATCAATAATACTACCATCATGTACTTTTGTTTCAGTATAAGTCGCTCTATCAATCGTAGTTACCGATCCAATGACAACTTTATTACCAATGACCACCCGTCCTGTTTGCGGAATACGATGATGATGAAACTGCTCATCTTGCGCAAAGCCCTGGCCATCACTGCCAATCACACAGCCTGCTTTTAAAATACAGTCTTCCCCGATATGGCAATCATAAGAAATCACACAGCTCGAATAAATCACCGTTCGATTACCAATCACCGCATCAAATTCAATCACGGTATTAGCCATAATAACCACAGCCGAACCTAGCTGTACTCGCGCACCAATAACAACACCAGGACCAATGACGGCATCACCCGGAACACATACAGACTCATGAATAACGGCTGTTGTATGGATACGCCCCCATTCGGAGTGATAAACATCCCGGTCTACATATTTCTGGCGTATATAGGCCATGGCCATACGTACATTGGGGGCAAGTAAAATAGCCGTACACTGTAGATCTATTGTTTCTGCTATCGCTTGCGTGGTTACAATAGCGGCTACTTCCGACTCTAAAACTGCAGATAAATATTTTTCATGCTCAACAAAAACCAGATCACCCTGCCCTGCAGCTTCTGCTGGTACAATCCCTGTTATCCGATTATCTGCACCAGAATGCCCAACAATTAACCCTTGCTGCTTAAAATCCTGATAAATTTCTGAACTTAAAATATCCACTGCAACTCCTGTGCTTATGCCAATGCAGCAAGAACTTTAGCGGTAATGTCTGCAACGGAACCAACACCGGCGACGGAGCTAAACTCTAGCTTATCATTATCATTATCTGCCATAGCCTGGTAAAAACCTACCAAAGGCTTGGTTTGCTGATGATAAACATTTAAGCGTTTTTTGACAGTTGCTTCCTTATCATCTTCTCGCTGAATTAAAGGCTCCCCTGTTTCATCATCTTTATCTACTACTTTCGGCGGATTAAATTCAATATGATACGTACGTCCTGATTCCAGGTGCACACGACGACCGCTCATACGTTTAATAATCTCATCATCTGCTACGGCAATCTCTAGCACATGATCTACTTGCACCCCCATCGCCAACAAACCTTCTGACTGGGCAATTGTGCGTGGAAAACCATCCAGTAAAAAACCATTATGACAATCTTTATGGGCAATGCGTTCCTTTACCAGGCCTAAAATAATATCATCTGATACTAAGCTCCCTGCATCCATAATTTTCTTGGCATCCTTACCTAACTCAGTTCCTTCTCTAACAGCAGCACGTAACATATCGCCTGTTGAAATTTGTGGAATAGTATATTTTTCTGTTATAAATTGTGCCTGAGTCCCCTTACCTGACCCTGGACTGCCTAAAAGAATGACGCGCATATTTGACTCCAATAGCTGCCGCTATAATATTTAGCTAAAAACCGCATAATGACTCACGCTCTTAACTTAACTATAAATTAACATAACCCATCATTTTATAACATTCGAAGATATAACTCTTGTAAAATTATGCATAACTGCCTATTCTGTGCGAATAATAATTAATTTGAGGAGCAATAAATACAATGCGTGTTGAAGATTTAATGACCAAAAAAGTATATACAGTAGAGCCGCAAGACATGATTGACCGTGTCTTTTTTCTTATTCATTACGAGAAAGTGCGTCATTTACCAGTGATAGAAAAAGGCAAAGTTGTTGGCATAGTCTCCGACCGAGACCTCTATAAAGCACTCGGCCCAAAAAGTAATTCCAACTCAATTGCAGCCGAAGGCACGACAGAATTACATGTTCTCCCTAAAAAAGTAACTCATATCATGCATCGCGGAGTTATTACAGTGCAGACTGACACATACGCCTCTAAAGCAGCCTCTTTAATGGCTGAAAATAAAATTGGTGCCTTACCTGTTATTGATCATAAAAATAAACTTGTCGGTATTTTATCTGCGACAGATATACTTAATGTCTTTGCAAAACTGGAAAGTGCCAGCGAAAAACGCGAAGAAAAAATTGCGAGTAATGCAAATAGATAATTGTCCATTTTCTTTGTTGCTGTAACAGTTACGTAGCTAGCTATGCGCCTGTTACCGCGCCTTGAAGGCAAACAAAA
>CAZLLL010000190.1:0-6298 GCA_964560255.1 uncultured Methylomonas sp. | reverse complement strand
CAAGTTGATTATTAATGAATTATACCTTCACGCCAAAAGGAAAAGAACCAAAAAAAGGCTGCACTAAGCAGCCTTTCTATGTATGGTGGGCCCTCCCAGACTCGAACTGGGGACCTGCCGATTATGAGTCGGATGCTCTAACCAACTGAGCTAAGGGCCCTAAACTGCTTAACTAAAACCTTTGCAATTAACTTGTCTTAATTATTTGTGTTACTTTCGCTATGACGTAACAGACTAAAACTTAGGAATGGGAATCAAATAACGTGTGCATTCTGACTTGTCTTTTTGTTCGCCTTCTGCGTTGCGGAAACAGTTACGTAGCTAGCTATGCGCCTGTTACCGCGCCTTGAAGGCAAACAAAAATACTGCGTCATAATTGCACAACTTATTCAATTCCCATTCCTTAAGATTCTAAGCCTAGAATACGCATAAAAATCTGCGCCTACGACTAAAAATATATCCGTGTGCGTTTTTTATTCTGCATCCAGAAAGCATCTTAACTGATCCGAACGAGATGGATGGCGCAACTTACGTAAGGCCTTTGCTTCAATCTGTCTAATACGCTCACGCGTCACATCAAATTGCTTGCCTACTTCTTCCAGAGTATGGTCAGTGTTCATATTAATACCAAAGCGCATACGCAAGACCTTTGACTCGCGCGCAGTTAGTCCTGCCAATACGCCCTGAGTCGATTCCTTCAAACCCTGTATTGTAGCAGAGTCTATAGGGGAAAGCATCTTTGAATCTTCAATAAAATCGCCTAGGTGCGAATCTTCATCATCACCAATAGGTGTTTCCATAGAAATAGGTTCTTTAGCGATTTTTAGCACTTTACGAACTTTATCCTCAGGCATTTCCATTTGCACTGCCAATTCTTCAGGCGTTGCTTCTCTGCCTTTTTCCTGCATAATTTGTCTGGAAATACGATTTAACTTATTAATCGTTTCAATCATATGTACAGGAATGCGAATTGTTCTCGCCTGATCTGCAATTGAGCGCGTAATCGCCTGACGCACCCACCAGGTTGCATAGGTAGAAAACTTATAGCCTCGACGATATTCAAATTTGTCAACCGCCTTCATTAAACCGATATTACCTTCTTGAATTAAATCCAGAAACTGCAAGCCACGATTAGTATATTTTTTTGCAATTGAAATCACCAACCTTAAGTTGGCTTCAATCATATCTTTTTTTGCCCGCCTCGACTTTGCTTCTCCAATGGAGAGACGACGGCTAACATCTTTGAGTTCAGTAATAACCATGCCATGCTTTTTTTCTATTGTTGCAAAATGCGTTTGAGCTCTTTTGATTTCCTTGTCTTTTGCCTTCAATACGGCGGCAACTCCTGCATCTTCAGCAGCATAGACAGAAAGCCATTTTAAATTGGACTCGTGACCTATAAAACTTTCAATAAAGTCTTTCCGGCTTATTTTAGCTTGCTTGACACAAATATCCAGCACTATTCTTTCTTGCTCTCGAATACGTTCAGCAATAGAGCCTACCATAGCAATTTGCTTTTTAAAATACTGAGGAGCCCATTTAATTTCGAGAAAACTATCAGCAAGTGCAGTAAACGCTTGCTCGGTTTTTTCATGTTTATATCCATGTTTTTTTAATGAGACTTCAACCTGCTTATAGGCCTTTTTTATCGCGGTAACCTTTTCGAGCCCTTCTTCTATAGTGGGACCCGTTGGCTCTATGACTTCATCTTCATCTTCATCTTCATCTTTCTTATCACCAGGTACAGCCGCTACTCTTGAATCATCGTACTCTGGCTCATTTGGGTCAATGAAGTCACTGAGAATATCAGTCAGACGTAAACCATTTTCTTTGCCCACTGTATCAAAATCAGCAAACAACGATTCAGCAACAAACCGTGAGCGCGAAATAGCCCGTATAATCTGGCGCTGACCTTCTTCGATTCTGCGCGCAATCTTAAGCTCTTCAGGGCGCGTTAAAAGCCCCACTGAGCCCATTTCACGCATATACATTCTAACCGGATCAGTAGTGCGGCCAAATTCACTATCAACCGATGCTAATGCAGCCACCTCTTCAGCATCATCATCGTCTGCTGTTACTTCATCATTAGACAGGTCTTCATTGTCTTCTGGGGCAACCTCATGAACCTTGATGCCAAGACTATTAATCATGCCAATAATGTCTTCAATTTGCTCAGGATCAACAATATCATTAGGCAGGTGATCATTCACTTCAACGTAAGTTAAGTAGCCCTGCGCCTTGCCTTTAGCAATTAATTGTTTAAGTTGGGACTGTTGTTGTTCTTGATTCATGATTTACTCTTAAAAATCCATACCGAATGGTATGAGAAAATTACTTTAGGAATGGGCACGGAATAAGGGAGCTGGAAACAAATAATCATCCAATATTGCGAGTCTTTTTGTCCGTCTTCTGCGTTGTAGCAACCGTTACGTAGCCAGCTATGCGCCTGTTACTACGCCTTGAATACGAACAAAAATCCTGCCCAATATTGGACGATTATTTATTTCCAGCTCCCTAAGTTGAGCAACTGGCGCAGTATTTTTGTTCGTCTTCAAGGCGCACAAACAGACGCATAGCCAACTACGTAACTATTTGTGCAACACTGAAGACGGACAAAAAGACAAGCAAGTTGCTTAAGTTATTTCGTACACGTTCCTTATTTAGTACCCATCAGGCTTAACCATTCCTGCCGCTCATCCGCGCTTAAGCCATTCACCTGCTCTTTTTTTGTCAAGTCATTGAAACGATTGCTGTTACCCTGTTGAATTAGTCTATCTATTGCGCCTGTAAATTCTTCCTTTAAGCCTGTTCCTGAAATAAGAAAATCATGATTCATCATAATATTAATATATTTCTCAGTTTCCTGGCCGCGAAAATACTCCACTAATTGAGACTGATTAATATTGGGATGCTCAGTGATAATTTCAACCACTCGCCTTAACAAATCAGCCCCTGCTACTTTAATCATTGACCAGTCAATATTTTTTTGCTCAATCAACTCAATAAATTCAGGATTTTGCAATAGTAATGAAATAACGACTCTCACTGGCGATAATGTCTTGTCCGCCAATGCTTGCCTATGCCTCAGGCCATTAGTTTTAGTTGATTCTGCAAAAAATTCCAGTTTATCAACTTTGGATAATGCTTTTAATTTATCCTGCATCAAATCCTGAAAAATACCATTAGGTAGCTTTTCCAGATAAGCCTTTGCTTTATTAACCAAGCTTGCTCGCCCTTCTAGATCACCAAGATTTAAACCCTGACTCAGGCGTTCAAAAAAATATTCAGACAAAGTTTGCGCCGAGCTGACTCTTAGTTCAAAATCTTCTAGTCCTTGCTCTCTCACTAGGTTATCAGGATCCACATCCGCAGGTAAGCGCATTATCCTTACTTGCCGTCCATCACGAAGACACGGCAAAGCCGCCTCAACAGCTCGCCAGGACGCTTCTCTTCCAGCTTTATCTCCATCAAAACAAAGCACTAGCTCTGAGGTAAAGCGAAACAATAATTCCATATGATCTTTTGACGTTGCCGTTCCCAGCGTGGCAACCGAATAGCCCAGACCAAACTGAGCTAAGGCAATGACATCCATATAGCCTTCAACAACCACAATACGCGCTGGCTTGGCGTTCTTGCTTAATAGTTCATACAGGCCATAGACTTCACGGCCTTTATGAAAGACGCTTGTTTCAGGAGAGTTTAAATACTTGGGTAACGAGTCATCCAGCACCCGACCACCAAAACCCAATACGCGTCCTCGCCTATCGCGAATAGGAAAAATGACTCGACCACGAAAGCGATCATATACCGAGCCACTCTCTTTAGCGACTGCCAAGCCAGCATCAAGAAGTTGCTGGGATTTAAATTGCTTACTAAGCGCATCCCAGCTATTAGGCGCGAAGCCAAGCTGAAATTCTTGCGCAACTTCTCCACTTAAGCCACGTGCCTTGTAATAATCAACAGCAACTTTTGCAGCTGGGTTAGTTCTAAGCTGTCCTACATAAAAACTAGCGGCCTGCTCAAGCACTTGAAAAATTTCAGTAACATTATTTTTTTTAGCCGGCACACTCCTTGATTCTCTAGGTACTTGCACACCTACAAAATCAGCTAAATCTTCGACCGCCTCAATAAAATCAAGATGACTATAATCCATCAAAAAAGTAATGGCATTGCCACCCGCACCACAGCCGAAACAATGATAAAGCTGTTTATTGCGTGTCACTGCGAAACTAGGCGTTTTTTCAGTATGAAAGGGACAGCGAGCAACAAAACTGCTGCCTGATTTTTTCAGTGCTATATAAGAATCTATCAGGTCAACAATATCCACCCTGACCAGGAGATCATCTATAAAAGCTCGAGGAATATTGCCCGCCATAGTGTCAGCTCAAATTTAACCCGCTAACATCGCCTTTATTTTGGTACTGACGACAGCCATATCTGCACGCCCCTGCATGGCTGGCTTTAAAATAGCCATGGCCTTACCCATATCCTTAATTGAGCTGGCTGAACAATCTGTAATTGCTGCTTGTACCATAGTATCAATTTCATCTTCGCCCAATGCTTCCGGCAAAAAATCCTGAATAACCAGTATCTCCGCCTCTTCCACTTCGACCAGATCTTCCCGGTTAGCTTGTCGATATTGCCTGATTGATTCTCTGCGCTGTTTAAGCATTTTATCCAGCACAACAATCACTTGCTCATCATCTAAAATGATTCGTTCATCAACTTGCTTTTGCTTAATCGCCGACATAATCAATCGAATAACCCCCAAACGGGCTTTATCTCGATTGCGCATTGCCTGCTTCATTTCGCCTTTTAAACGATCCTGTAGAGTAGTCATTATAATTACAGCTGTGGACGACCGCGACGCAGGTTCTTCAAAGCATAACGCTCGCGTGATAATTTTTTAAGGTGACGCTTGACTGCTGCTGCTGCTTTACGCTTACGTTCTGCAGTGGGTTTTTCATAAAATTCACGGCGACGCACTTCAGACAATACCCCCGCTTTTTCACAAGAACGCTTAAAACGGCGCAAAGCAATATCAAATGGTTCGTTTTCTTTAACTTTAATTGCAGGCATATATTTTTCCAGTTTGCTAAAATTTAGTTTTATAGTACTAGCCGAACCCACAAATTCGAGCTAGCGAAACCTTCAATTATATCAGCAATTATTTTAAAATCAAAATCAATGTATATTTTAGGCATAGAAACATCCTGCGATGAAACTGGCGTAGCTATATATCATAGCAGCAAGGGCCTTATCCATCACTGCTTATACAGCCAAATCGCCATGCATAACGAATACGGCGGCATCGTTCCTGAACTTGCCTCACGCGACCATATTCGCAAATTGATTCCCCTCATCAAGGAATGCCTGCAGCATAGCTATATTTTAAAAAGTGATATTCAAGGTATAGCTTATACAGCAGGCCCTGGTTTAATTGGCGCATTGCTTGTCGGCGCAGCCACAGCTAAAAGCCTAGCCTGGTCATGGAATATTCCGGCAATTGGCATACACCATATGGAAGGCCATCTGCTTGCGCCTATGCTGGAAGCTCCGGCACCTGCATTTCCTTTTGTTGCCCTGTTGATCTCAGGTGGACATACACTCTTAGTTGAAGTCAGACGCATAGGAGATTACCAGCTACTGGGCGAATCACTTGATGATGCAGCTGGCGAAGCTTTTGATAAAGCGGCAAAAATGCTAGGCCTTGCCTATCCGGGCGGCCCTTTATTAGCACAGCTTGCAGAAAAGGGTCAGCCTGGTCGTTTTAAATTTCCTCGTCCTATGACCGACCGTCCTGGGCTGGACTTCAGTTTTAGCGGATTAAAAACGTTTACCATGAACACGCTAAACAGCACTGACAAAACCGAACAAGATAAAGCTGATGTAGCCCTGGCTTTTCAACAAGCGACTGCCGAAACTCTGGCAATAAAATGCAAACGCGCCCTTAAACAAACAGGTTTACAACGCCTTATTGTTGCAGGTGGTGTCAGTGCCAACACCCTCATTCGTCAAACTTTGACCACCATGGCTACCAAAGAAAGGGCAGAAATCTTCTTTCCGCGCCTTGAATTTTGCACTGATAACGGCGCAATGATTGCCTACGCAGGCTGCCAAAGATTACTGGCGCAACAACAAGAATCATTGAGCATCAATGCCAGACCGCGCTGGCCAATAAATGAATTATAGAGCAGGTGCATAAGGGAGATGGAAACAAATAATCATCCAAGATTGCTGGTCTTTTTGTCCGTCTTCTACGTTGTAGTAACAGTTTCGTAGCTAGCTATGCGCCTGT
>CAZLLL010000189.1:0-6312 GCA_964560255.1 uncultured Methylomonas sp. | reverse complement strand
TTAATATCATCCTCTTAAAACTTTTATTGCACAATGCCAGATTTCCCTCAATTCCTGCCAAAATTAAAAATTCCTCATTATTAACTTACATTGAACGAGTCTATTTTCTGTTTTTTATATTAAAAATACATTAATAATCATACTATTATGGAAACCAGTATAAAGAATAAAAATATAATATTAGAAATCTGGTATTTTTGACTGTATATAACACATTGATTTTAAATAGCTATAGATAAGTCATTGAACACCACTAAACTTAGTGTAACCATTTGTTTTAAAATTAAAAATTAATCTAAAAATATAAAACTATACCCGCTCAATGTGAGTATTAAATAGCTTAAATAAAGATAATTTTGTCCGAAAATGCGCTATATATGTCATTGTGCCAAGTCAATAATCGGTGTACAGTCAACTTATACCAGTTTCCCGATAAAAAAGTAATAATCAGCATCCCGATGCATCATTAAGCATTAGAAACTCGCTGAACGCATTGCACACTGTTTTTTTTCTAGGCTAGTTATTGATCAGGAAAACCAAAAGTGTGAACAATGTCTGTGAATTTTTACATCAAAGATAGCAGTTCCCAATGACCTTAATAAAGAGGATACTATTATGTCTACCTACAACAAAAATTTTGAATTATCAATTAGTGACATCAATTTGATCGAACGTGCAATACGCTTTCAAATCAGCCATTTATCGACAACAGAGACATCCATCCAGACCCAGAAATCAATAGAAAATCATAATAAAATAATGGAGTTGATGAATGTACTGGGCACATTTCATACGCAAAAAATATGGTATGGTCAGACTCATCAAACAGGCACCCCATTAGGCTAATACAGGAGAAACTTTGTAACCGTTCACCTACCCTACTGCCTAAGCAGCCAAACCAAGAGAATCCGGTTTTTTTTCAGCGGGCAATAAGGATGGAATCGGCTCATCTTTCCGGTACGCAGCGACCGCCGCTGTGTTGTAGTCGTAGCGGTTGCGGCCTTGCAAGTTGTCGTTGTCGTCATTATCCGCTCAACAAAGAGGTTACCACGCTCGGATCGAGTTCCAAAACTATTTTTACGCCATAACACATAGAAACGAATGAAAAGTTGCTTTAATCGGTGATGACTTCTATTAGCTGTTAATGCAGATTACTACTCACATTGAGTTCACATTGAGCGGGTATGGTTTTATATTTTTCGATTAATCTTTAATTTAAAAACAAATGATTATACATAACGTTAATTCTTAACTAACACAATAATCTTAAGCCCCGCCAATAGACAAGATATTTATTGTAACCGTTTAGATTCCCCTTTGTAAAATGGGAGTTGAGGAGCCTTTTTTATAATAAAACCTTCCCTAACTCCTCCTTAATAAGGAGGGGCTGAACGGCCACTAAATGGTTGAAGCAAGGAAATGCTGGGTCTCGCTGTACTGGCTTTAGAGCGGGTGTATAAAATATAACATAAATATCAGTTTGTTAGGAATATTTTCCATTGTAAATATTTGTAAAAAGCAATAGAAAGTGAGGTTTTTTCTATTGAAAAATACAACTTTCAATAACTTACGACCTACTAAAAAACTAATTTACAAAAAAAACCATAAAAACAATATAACAACATGTATTTATTGAATAATTTTAACTTATGCGCGATCTCTTTAGTTTAAATTCGCGGCCAAAGCCTCTCCTACGCTTAGCTATATTTAAATTGCTGGTTCTTTCTTCGCACTAAAGCGCTCGCTTAAACTTTGCATAACAGTATAAAATACTGGCGTAAATATTAAAGACATACAGACTGCGGCAATCATACCACCGACAACAGCTGTACCTATGGCCTGCCTGCTGGCGGCTCCCGCACCACTGGCAACAACTAAGGGCAGAAAGCCAAGGACGGATGAAAAGGCAGTCATTAATATAGCCCGAAAGCGCAACCTTGATGCTTCTACCGCTGCATCAAAAATAGCCACGCCTTTAGCGCGTTGTTCAGCGGCTAATTCGACAATCAATATGGCATTTTTACTGGCTAAGCCAATAATTAGCACAATCCCGATCTGGGTATAAATATTATTATTGAATTCGCGCATCATCAATGCAGTCACAGTGCCGAGCAGTGCTAAGGGAACTACCAGCAATACGGCCATCGGTAAACTCCAGCTTTCATATTGGGCAGCCAGAACCAAAAATACCAGCACAATGGCTAGGCCAAAAATAACAATCGCTTCGGAACCGACTTGTTTTTCTTGATAAGACATGCCTGTCCATTCAAAACCCAAAGATGCCGGGAATTTACTTTGTGCCATTTGTTCCATTAAATTGAGTGCTTCACCAGAACTAAATCCAGGTGCGGCATTGCCTGTAATAGATGCGGCAGGGTATAGGTTATAGCGTAATATGGTTTGTGGGCCTAAGGTTTCATCAATTCTGGTGAGTGTTCCTAAAGGAACCATTTCCCCTTTTCTATTACGTACTTCTAACTGGCGTATATCTTCGGGCTTTAAGCGAAACCTTGCATCCGCTTGAACTTTAACCTGCCAGGTTCGACCAAATTTATTAAAATCATTGACATACGCTGAGCCTAAATAGGCTTGTAAGGTGTTAAATACTTCATTAAGTGGAATATCCAGTATTTTGGCTTTGGTACGGTCGACTTCGGCAAATAATTGCGGAACGCCCGATCTGAAGGTTGAATTCAATCGCGCTAAGCCAGCTTGACTGCGACTATCAGCTATCATTTCATTGGCCATACGCTGTAATTCATTCAGACCGACATTGCCCCTATCCTGGATCTGCATTTGAAAACCACCGGAAACACCTAGGCCTGGAATAGCAGGGGGGACAAAAGTGAATACAATGGCTTCTTGTATCGCACTGAATTTTTGATTTAAATGTTGCAAAATTCCTTTTTGAGTTTCATTTTCAGCCGTCCGCTCTTCCCAAGGTTTCATGACCACAAAAATGGTTGCAGCGTTCGAGGCATTGGTACCATCTATCATTGAAAATCCGCCTAGAGAAACCCAGTCTGCCACACCAGGCGTTGCTTTTAAAATAGTATTAATCTGCTCTAATACTTCATCTGTGCGTTGTTTGGATGCTGCATCAGGTAATTGTATGCTGGTAATCACGTAGCCTTGATCTTCTACCGGCAAGAAGGCAGAAGGGATTTTACCAAATTGCCAGCCACTGGCTATGGCAATGCCTAGAGCAATAAGCATCATTAAAAAACCACGCCGAACGACTATTTTCAAAAAATTTGCATAGCTATCAGATGCTGCGGCAAAAAAACGATCAAAAGCGCGAAAAAAAGCATTTTTATCCTTGCGGGCAGGGCGTAATAATAAACCTGCCATTGCTGGGCTTAAGGTTAAGGCATTGATAGAACTAAAAAAAGTTGACACTGCAATGGTTAATGAAAACTGACGATACATTTCACCTGTAATACCGGGTAAAAAGGCGGTGGGTACAAATACTGCTAGTAATACCAGTGTGGTGGCGACAATCGGACCAGAAACATCATTCATGGCTTGAATGGCGGCATCTTTGGATGATAGACCTTTTTCTATATAGCTGGCCGTTGCTTCGACCACAACAATGGAATCATCGACTACTATCCCAATAGCGAGCACCAAACCAAACAGAGTGAGCATGTTCAAAGAAAAGCCCATCATCGCCATGACTATAAAAGTGGCGATTAATGAAACAGGAATCGTCATTGCAGGAATGAGCGTGGTACGCCAGTCTTGCAAGAAAATAAATAAAACGATAAAAACTAAAGCACCTGCTTGATAAAGTGTGACAAAAACTTCCTTGATCGAGGCACTGACAAAGAGCGTGGTGTCATACGGTATTTTATACTCCAGTCCCTGTGGAAAGTTAACTTTTAATTCTTCCATTTTTGCGCGCACCTGATCAGCAACATCCAGCGCATTTGCGCCTGGTAATTGATAAATACTGATACTGGCAGACGCGACACCACTCAGGTTCGAGCTGATGTCGTAAGTTTTTCCTCCTAATTCAACACGGGCGACATCTTTTAAACGGGTCATATTGCCATAGTCTCCCGTTTTAATGATCATATTCTCAAATTGTTCTACATCCGTTAAGCGCCCCAGCACATTAATCGCATATTGAAAATTTAAGCCTTTTGGTACAGGTGGCTGGCCTATTTGCCCCGCAGCAACTTGAACATTTTGCTCACGCATTTCATTCAAGATATCTTGCGTAGTAATACCTCTCGATTTCATTTGTTCTGGGTTTAACCAGATGCGCATACTGTAATCGCTAGGCGGAAAAATGATAACATCACCAATACCCTTGATACGGCTTAACTGATCACGAATATTTAAGGTAGCGTAATTACTTAAATACAGTTCATCAAAGGTATCATCAGGAGATGTCAGGGCGATAAACAAGATAATATTAGCTGATTTCTTTTTAGTATTGACCCCTTGTCGATTAACTTCCTCAGGTAGATTGGGCGTTGCCAGAGCAACACGATTTTGTACCATAACCTGTGCCATATCCAGATCGGTACCGACTTCAAAGGTGACGGTTAAAGTATAAGAGCCATCTCCAGCACTGGTTGATGACATATACAGCATGTTTTCTACACCATTGACTTGTTGTTCAATCGGGGCGGCGACCGTTTCGGCAATAACCTGCGCATTAGCACCTGGATAGCTTGCTTTTACTTCAACGGTCGGTGGTGTAATTTCAGGGTATTGAGCACTGGGTAAAGTCAGTACTGAGACGCTACCCGCAATCAATAAAACAATGGAAATAACACTGGCGAAAATTGGGCGTTCAATAAAAAATCGAGAAAACATAATTATCCTGCTGTGGCTGTTTTAGGGTTGACGACACTGCCGGGTCTGGCTCTTTGCAAACCATTAATAATCACTCTATCTGCGGCTTGAATACCTTCTCTGATAACGACCATTCCATCAATGTTTTGCCCTAGCACGATGGAGCGTTTCTCCACTTTATTTTCCTCATTGACCACCAAGACATAGCGACCACTTTGGTCGGCTGCTATGGCGCGTTCACTAATTAACAAAGCATTGGGTGATTTCCCCTCAGGTAATCGTAAACGGGTAAATAAACCTGGAAGTAAACGAGCGGGCTTTTCAGTATTCGAAAAGACACCTCGTAATTCTATCGTACCGGTGCTGGTATTTAGTTCCGATTCGCCAAAATCAAGAATACCCTTATGTGGATACCCTTCCTCATCAGCCAGACCTAACTGGAGAGGAATATTTAAGGCACGTTCTGATATGTTAGAGTCTAACGGTATATCTTGCGATTTTTTACTGCGTAATTTCATTATGCGCAATAAATCACGCTCATTTAAATGAAAATAAACATACATAGGGTGATATTGTGTGATTGTTGTTAATAAAGTAGCGTCGCCTTCGCCGACTAAATTACCTATATCAACTCTATTTCTGCTCGCCCGCCCTTTGATAGGTGCTGTAACCTGAGTATATCCCAATTGTATTTCCGCACTACGGACTATTGCTGCTTTGAGCCCTATGGATGCCCGGGCGACATCACGTTCTGTCTCGCGGCGCAGATGATCAGTTTTGGAAATAAAATTTTTCTTGATTAATTGATCAGCACGGTTTAATTCAGTCTGAGCTCTTTTTAACTTAGCTTTAGCACTAACTAATTCAGCTTGCGCCGCAGCCAAGTCTGCCTGATAGGGTTCCGGGTCTATCACAAATAATAAATCGCCCTGCTTAACATGAGTACCCGCCTCAAAGTGCATACTCAGTAGTTCGCCAGATACTCGCGCCTTAACTTCTACAAAGCCAACGGACTGTGTCGTACCGGTAAATTCTAGATAATCTGTCACACTTTGCTGGATAGGCTGACTCACTGTGACATCAGGGGGAGGAGGCGCGATATATTCATTTTTTGATTCACAGGCAGCTAAAAATACAACGAGCAAACCGATAATAAATGGGTAATACCAATGATGATAAAAGGGCATAGTTAACTCACACAGGTGAAGTATTAGGTTGAATGGGCTTAGGAGCGTGCACGACACACTTGAGCAACTGACTTGTCTTTTTGTCCGTCTTCGGTGTTGCACAAACAGTTACGTAGCTCGCTATGCGCCGTGTGTGCGCCTTGAATACGAACAAAAATCTTGCGTCAGTTGCTCAACTTATTTCGTGCCCAGTCCTTATTAAATCATAAGCCTAGTAATGTAGTCTGTTTTTTTATTTTATCAGTAGTTAAAGCGAATGACACGACACGGCTTTCTCATAAAAATTTGACTTGCCTAAGCATCTCCTCCATGCTAAGGA
>CAZLLL010000188.1:0-6337 GCA_964560255.1 uncultured Methylomonas sp. | reverse complement strand
CTCGGTGGGCAGAAAAGATTGCCCACCCTACAAATGATGGCTTGTCCCCTCTTAACCAGAGTTGGAAGCAGAAAATAACGTTGAGAGAGTTTTCAATTCAGGTAATTGATATTTACTTTCACTGATTAAAAATCAAATTAATGACAAATAGAAGCGCAAGTGTTGAACGTAACACCCTGGAAACACAAATTAGTATCAGCATTAATCTGGATGGCACAGGGAAAGCTAAGTTTGATACAGGCGTGCCTTTCCTAGAGCATATGCTGGATCAGATTGCCCGACATGGCTTAATTGATATGGATATTTATTGTAAAGGTGATCTGCAGATTGATGCCCACCATACTGTAGAAGATGTCGGCATTACTCTAGGTAGAGCTTTTACCCAGGCTTTAGGTGATAAAAAAGGTCTGTTTCGCTATGGTCATGCTTATGTTCCGCTGGATGAGTCTTTATCTCGTGTCGTGATTGATTTTTCTGGGCGGCCGGGTCTGTATTATAATGTTGAATTTAAGCGTGCGATGATCGGTAGTTTTGATGTAGATTTGTTTCGTGAGTTTTTCCAGGGTTTTGTCAATCATGCGGGAGTCAGTTTGCATATTGATAACCTAAAAGGGGTTAATGCTCACCATATCGCCGAAACTGTGTTTAAGGCAATGGGACGCGCTGTGCGTATGGCCATTACCGAAGACCCACGGATGGCAGGGATAATGCCATCCACCAAAGGTGTGCTGTAGGGTGCATTCCATGCACCAGAATGTTAAGGAACGTGCACGAAATAACTTGGGCGACTTGCTTGTCTTTTTATCCGTCTTCAGCGTTGTATAAATAGTTACGTAGCTGGCTATGCGCCTATTTATACGCCTTGAATACGAATAAAAATACTGCGCCAGTTGCCCAACTTATTTCGTGCACGTTCCTAAGTTAAATCTAGCATTGGAATAATGGGTGGTGACTTCTATTAGCTGTTAATGCGATGACTACCAAGAAAAGCCCGTTGACGCAATAATTATTATGATATTAAACAATTAGTTATGTATTTACCGTATTATGCACAGTCAATAGTAGTCACTACCGAATAATGGCGCATAAAGTGCATCCTACGTTTTTATTTTTAATCAATTTACTAAATTATTCAAATGTCTTCCGTAGCAGTTATTGATTATGGCATGGGGAACCTTCACTCTATCGCCAAAGCATTACAACACGCCTCTCCAGAGGTTGATGTGCGCGTTGTCTCTGATAAACAATCTATATTAACAGCTGACCGGGTAGTCTTTCCTGGTGTGGGTGCCATTCGAGACTGTATACATGCATTGCAAGCAACTGGATTAACAGAAGTGATTGCCGAAGTAGCACAAACCAGACCTTTGCTGGGTATTTGCCTAGGAATGCAAGCCTTGTTATCAAGTAGTGAAGAAAATGGTGGCACGGAATGTTTAGCTATGATTCCCGGACAAGTACTGCATTTTGCAAGAGACTTGCAAGATGAGCAAGGGCAAAGACTAAAAATCCCTCATATGGGATGGAATAAAGTACAGCAACACGCACACCCTTTATGGCAGAATATCCCGCAGGATAGTCGTTTTTATTTTGTGCACAGCTATTTTGCTCAGCCAGATGATCATTCTGTCATTGCAGCCACTAGCGAATATCCTGAGGCATTTACCTGCGCAATAGCTAGGGATAATATATTTGCTGTGCAGTTTCATCCGGAAAAAAGTCAAACAATAGGCTTGCAGTTACTGCAAAATTTTTTGCACTGGGATGGCCAGTGCTGATTTATAACCCTTTTTATACTTAACTTTATTGAGGCTTTAAAATGTTGTTAATTCCCGCCATTGACTTAAAAGACGGAAAATGTGTACGCTTACGTCAAGGACGTATGGAAGATGACACGGTCTTTTCAGACAATCCACTAGACGTTGCAGGTCGCTGGGTTGCAGCCGGTGCAAGACGAATCCATCTGGTTGATTTAGATGGCGCATTTGCTGGTAAGCCTAGAAATGCAGAGATTATTCACCAAATTGTAGAAACTTATCCCGATGTGCCAGTGCAGATTGGGGGTGGAATACGTGATGAAGACACCATACAACGCTATTTAGACGCGGGTGTAAAATATGTCATTATCGGTACCAAAGCCGTTAGTGAACCGCACTTTGTGCGTAATGTCGCTGTTGAGTTTCCAGGACATGTGATTGTTGGTTTAGATGCAAAAGATGGCAAAGTTGCCATTGATGGCTGGTCAAAATTATCGCATCATGATGTTATAGAGTTGGCGCAACAGTTTGAGGGATATGGGGTTGAAGCTATTATTTATACTGATATTTCGCGTGATGGCATGATGCAGGGAGTTAATGTAGAAGCGACAGCTAAATTGGCTCGTGCAATACATATTCCAGTCATTGCATCAGGTGGTATTACCAATATGAATGATATTCATGCTCTGGGTAAGGTTGCTGATGAGGGTATTATGGGGGCGATTACAGGACGGGCGATTTATGAAGGCACATTAGATTTTGTCGCAGCGGAGAAAATTGCTCAATCTTATATATGAGAAATCCTGAGGAAATTAAGCGACTTGCTTATGAACGCCTAGAAGAAGCCAATATACTTTGTGAAAATGAAAAATACGATGGTGCATTTTATCTCGCAGGGTATAGTATAGAATTAATCCTAAAAGCAAAAATTTGCGAGCATTTTGGCGTTGATAATTTATTTGATTTTGATGGAAATGTAGCATTGCCTGCTGGCGTAAGAGATGTTAGAAAAGCTCTTAAGACACATGATATTACTGCGCTGCTTATGCTAAGCGGGTTAAAAATCAAATTACAAGATAGTAAGGCGAATAATAAAATACTTGATAAAACAATGACAAGATTATTCCATGATTCGGGGCACTGTCTTTGGAGTGAGCAAGTTCGGTATCAACAAAATAGTCAAGAACCAGAAAATGTCATAGAATTAATTTTATTGCTAAAAAATAAGGCAGAAGGTTTATTACAATGGGTAGAAAAGAATTGAATCTTGAATTGCAGGCTTTTAAGCAAGCTTGTCAGAATAAAGGTTACATTGTAGGTGAGCTTTATTTTGATGAAGCTTATCCAGGTATGATTCCTACGCCTTTGATTGTTAAAATGATGGTCAAGCAAAATTGGATAGATTCTGTCAGTAGTGAAGGAAAAGCATTAGATACCCTTATTGATATGTTGTGGGAAACTACGGATGCAGAAATTAGAAAAAATGTTTTTGTTTTAAGTATTTATAACGAACATGAACAGGATTTACTTGAACAACCGCAATATAAAGAAGCCGCATGAGCCTAGCCAAACGTATAATCCCCTGCCTTGATGTCGATAATGGACGTGTCGTTAAAGGTGTAAAATTTGTTGATATCCGTGATGCGGGTGATCCCGTCGAAGTCGCGCGTCGTTATGATAGAGAAGGGGCTGATGAAATTACCTTTCTGGATATAACCGCGACACATGATAACCGTGATACCATTGTGCATGTGGTTGAACAGGTTGCCAGTGAAGTATTTATCCCGTTAACCGTAGGAGGTGGCATCCGAAAACTGGAAGACATCCGCTGTATGCTGAATGCCGGTGCGGATAAAGTGGGTATTAATAGCGCAGCGGTATTTAATCCTGAATTTGTGAAGCAGGCAGCAGATAAATTTGGCTCACAGTGTATTGTTGTAGCGATAGATGCGAAAAAGGTAAGTACTGCCGATGAGGCAAATCGCTGGGAAATATTTACTCATGGTGGGCGTAAAGAAACGGGGATAAATGCAATCCAATGGGCCATAAAAATGGTTGATTATGGCGCGGGGGAAATTCTGCTGACCAGTATGGATAGGGATGGCACACGGGAAGGTTTTGATTTGCCCTTAACGCGCGCGATTAGTGAATCCGTCTCTGTGCCAGTGATTGCCTCCGGTGGTGTAGGTGATTTATCGCACCTGGCGGCAGGCGTTAAAGAAGGTAAGGCCGATGCAGTACTCGCCGCGAGTATTTTTCATTTTGCGGAATACAGTGTACAAGAAGCAAAAGAATATATGCAGCAACAGGGCATTGAGGTGCGCTTATAATGAGTGATGCCTGGCTAGATGAGATACGCTGGACAGATGACGGTTTGGTGCCAGTGATTGCCCAGCAGGCAGATTCAGGAAAAGTGGTGATGTTTGCCTGGATGAATCGAGAATCTCTGGCTTTAACTCATGCGAGTGGCTATGCAGTGTATTGGTCGCGTTCTCGGCAAAAATTATGGCGTAAGGGCGAAGAGTCTGGACACCGGCAAAAAGTGCTGTCACTCTCGGTAGACTGTGATGAAGATGTGTTACTGCTGAGCATAGAGCAAGAAGGAGGTATTTCCTGTCATACAGGACGAGAAAGTTGTTTTTATCGCACTTTAAACAATGGTATCTGGAAAGAAAAGCTGCCCGTTTTAAAAGACCCGAAAGAAATATATAAAAAATAATATAAGCTGTAGAGCGGAATCCAGTCCGCTGATGCTACAACCATTATAGAGCCAGCGGGCTGGATTCCGCTCTACAGAGAATAAGCTAAATGAGTGATGTATTAACAGAATTAGCGGCGGTCCTGGAGCAACGCAAGCAAGAACCGGCCGCTTCATCTTATGTGGCAAGTCTGTATGCCAAGGGCTTAGATACTATT
The DNA here is from genome assembly GCA_964560255.1 of uncultured Methylomonas sp. Classification (GTDB taxonomy): domain Bacteria; phylum Pseudomonadota; class Gammaproteobacteria; order Methylococcales; family Methylomonadaceae; genus Methyloprofundus. Next base: position 1,664 of record CAZLLL010000188.1, on the reverse strand, counting down.
TTAAAAAAAATTGGTGAAGAAGCGACCGAGACAGTGATTGCTGCAAAGGATGGAAATAAAGAACAAATAATTTATGAAACAGCAGATTTATGGTTTCATTGCATGGTGCTACTAGCCGAGCAAGGTTTACATCCTAATGATGTATTGAATGAATTACAGCGACGTTTTGGTTTATCAGGCCTGGAAGAAAAAGCGCAACGTCAGAAATAACTTAAAGAGGAATTATCATGGGAATCAGTGTAACCCAATTACTAATAGTATTAGTCATTGTGATCGTTTTATTTGGCACTAAGCGTTTACGTAATATTGGTGGTGATTTAGGCGGTGCAGTAAAAGGCTTTCGTTCAGCGATGAAGGAAGGTGAAGGCGATAAAAACCTAGATGAAAAGGATGATGATATTATAGAAGCTGACGTAATTAATACAGAAGCCGCAGAAAAACAATCAGCTAAAGACAAAGCCTAGATTATGTTTGATATTGGTTTTTGGGAGCTTTGTTTAATTGGCTTGGTGAGTTTAATTGTTATTGGACCTGAAAAATTACCTAAGGTTGCACGTATTGCTGGTTTTTGGGTAGGAAAAGGTCGACATATGGTCGCTTCGGTCAAGGAAGAAATCAAGGAAGAGCTGAAAGAAGAAGAGTTAAGGCAATTACTCAAAGATCAGCAGGTAAAGATTGATTCGATGACTAAAGGGCTGGATTTTAACGGGGGAGTAGAGCAATTTCTAGAATCAACTAGAGAACAAGTGGATAAAGAAAAACATGATGGAGAGTGAAGAGCAAGAACTATCATTTATTTCGCACCTGATTGAGCTACGTAACCGTTTATTGAAGATCGTTTTAAGCGTGATGATAGTTTTTTTAGCTATGACACCTTTTGCCAATGAAATATATAATTTTTTAGCCAAGCCATTATTGCAATTTTTGCCAGAAAACACATCGATGGTGGCTATAGATGTTATTTCACCGTTTTTAACGCCCTTTAAATTAGTATTAATAGCGGCTATTTTTGCATCTATTCCAATCATACTGTATCAATTCTGGGCCTTTGTTGCGCCGGGCCTGTATGCGCATGAAAAGCGGATGATTGCACCCTTATTATTTGCCAGTACTTTACTCTTTGCAATGGGTATGGCTTTCGCCTATTTCGTCGTATTTCCACTCGTGTTTGAATTTTTAACCTCAGCAGCACCGGTCGGTGTCGCAATGATGACCGATATTTCAAAATACCTGGATTTTGTACTGACAATGTTTTTTGCATTTGGTATGGCATTTGAGGTTCCTATTGTCACTATTGTGCTAGTCTGGGCGGGTATTTTTACACCGCAGCAATTAGCTGATCAACGCCCCTATATAATTGTAGGCGCGTTTATTGTTGGTATGTTTTTAACCCCGCCAGATGCCATTTCACAAACCTTATTAGCAGTCCCCATCTGGCTGTTATTTGAAATGGGCTTATTATTTTCGCGTTTATTTGTACGTAATAAAGGGCAGCGACGTATCGGTAATGGCTAGTTTTTATAAGCGCATAGAGCGAGCTTTAGTCCGCTAGTGCCGAATAAACCTAGATAACCGAAAAAAATGTAACCTCTATTCCATGCGGGTTGATACTAAGGGAGATGGAAACAAATAATCATCCAATATTGCTGGTCTTTTTGTCCGTC
>CAZLLL010000187.1:0-6340 GCA_964560255.1 uncultured Methylomonas sp. | reverse complement strand
AATTCTACTCGACTGTTGACTATTTGTTTATGGAGGACTTCTTTGTGAAAATAAATAACACTGACCCCTTTATATTATTAATACTGGCACAGCACTTAGTAATTTTTGCGTATAAGTATGTTCTGCATTCCTCAACACTTGATTAACTGTACCATGCTCTACAATTTTCCCTTGATACATCACGGCAATTTCATCAGCGATTTCTGCTACAACAGCAAGGTCATGGGTAATAAACAAATAACTGATATTCTGAGTTTTCTGCAAGTCTTTTAACAGTTCAATAATCTGTTTTTGTACTGATACATCAAGTGCTGAGGTGGGTTCATCACAAACAATTAATTTTGGCTTTACTGCTAAGGCACGTGCAATACATATCCGTTGCCGTTGCCCTCCGGAAAACTCATGAGGGTAACGATATAAAGCGGTATCATCCAGACCTACTTGCTTTAACAATTCGGATACACTGGCAATATAATCTTGCTCTGTCATACCGGAATGCAAAGTGCGTAAACCTTCAGCAATAATATCTATCACCAGCATACGTGGATTCATCGCGGCAAAGGGGTCTTGAAATATAATCTGCATCGCTGAGCGTTGTTTGCGTAGTTGCTCGCTAGTTAATGCCGCTAGATCAAGTCCGTTAAATTCGACCAGCCCTGCGGTAATAGGAATCAGGTTTAACAGTCCCTTTCCTAATGTCGTTTTGCCACAGCCTGATTCTCCTACCAAAGCTAAAGTCTTACCTGCTTCAAGTGTAAAACTCACACCATCGACCGCTTTAACATGACCGACTACACGCTTAAACAGTCCTTTTCTTATCGGATAATACACCTTAAAGTCGATTAATTTTAAAATAGCCTCCGCTTTTGGTTTTAAAGCTTCAGTACTATGATGAATGTCAGGCAGGGCATTGAGTAATTTTTGCGTATAGGGGTGTTTTGGCTGACTAAAAATTTGTTTGTTCTCAGCGACTTCTACGATATGCCCAGATTGCATAACGGCAACTCGGTCGGCCATATTTGATACCAGTGCGAGGTCATGGCTGATTAGCCATAAGGCCATACCATTTTCTTGCTGGATGTTTTTTAATAACTGTAGTATCTGCGCTTGAATGGTAACATCTAAAGCGGTTGTCGGTTCATCGGCAATTAATAAATCGGGCTCACCGGCGAGTGCGATGGCAATCATGATGCGCTGTCGTTGCCCCCCTGATAATTGATGCGGGTATTCGTTAATGCGACGTGGTGCGTCTGGAATACCTACTTGCTTTAATAAAGTTAAGACTTTTGCTGTACATTGCTGTTTATTGATAGAAAAGTGTATTTGTATGGTTTCAGCAATCTGTTGACCAATCGTTATGACGGGGTTCAGCGAGCTCATCGGATCTTGAAAAATCATTGCCACTTTGCATCCTCGAACCTGACATAATTCAGATTCAGGAGTTCGTAATATATCAATATTTCCTAGTTGTATTTCATCTGCTTGCAGAGTCGCCTGCGCTGGATGCAAGCGTAATACAGAGAGTGCTGCCAAGGACTTGCCTGATCCTGATTCGCCTACTAAAGCAAAAGTTTCGCCTTTATAAATAGTAAAGCTGATACCTTTTATAACGTGTAGATCAGCAAAACTGAGTTGTAAATTACTGACGTTTAACAAAGGCTGTTTCATCGCTGTGCTCTTCTGGGGTCGAAGGCATCTCGTACACTATCGGCAAATAGATTTGCAGATAATACCAGACCAAACATAAACACAAAAGATGCGGCTAATGACCACCAGACGATTGGTTCTCTGGCCATTTCCAGACGTGCTCCATTAATCATATTCCCCCAGCTATAAGTGGTTGGATCGACACCAATATTGACATAAGACAGCACTGCCTCTGCCAGCACTAATGAGCTAAAATCAAGTACCACTGAAATCAAGACGATATGCATCACATTCGGCAGGATATGGCGATATAAAATCTGATGGCGAGGGACACCCAAGGCTTGTGCTGCCTGAACATATTCCATTTCGCGTAATTTTAAAGTTTCTGCTCTTAACATGCGGCATAATCCTGTCCAGCTAGTTACGCCTAAAATTAAACAGAGAAATAATAAGCGCATATCAGCACGTGCAACTAAGCTGGTAAATTGTTCCTGATGATTGGCCATATACACTTGCACCATCAGTATTGATGCGGCGATTAACAGTACTCCAGGAATGGAATTTAAAGTGGTATAAATATATTGAATCAGATCATCAACCCAGCCATGAAAAAAACCTGCTAGTATGCCAAAAATAATGGCTAAGGGCAGCATAATCAAGGTGGTTAACGAGCCGATAACGAGGCCGGTACGAATGCTTTTAATCGCTTGATAAAAAACATCTTCGCCTACTTTATCGGTGCCCATGACATGATAGTAAGTGGATAGCTCAAGCAGCATATAGCTGATACTACTCAGAAAAAAAAGTGTGGTAAAAACGGTATTGATAGATTTATGGCTAAAAAGGCGCAGGTGTTTTAACCAATGATAACCATAAAACAGGATAATCACAATGCCTGCACCTTTGGCAAATCCAAGTAGTGCTTGTCGTAAAATATCTGCTGTTTTTTCCTTCTCGACATTAATTAAATGACGACCACCATACTGCAGACGACTATAGCCCCATTCTCCCGTTTGATCAGAAGAGGTGATGAGTTCTTTACTATAAGAGTAGGCCGAAAAAGGAGCGGAGTAGCTTTTTTCCTGATGTACTCGTAATGAACTTGCCCAGTAGTCTAGTACACTAATAATATCATGACTGTTACCTTTATTTGACTTGAAGTGTACTGAGTCGAGTAATCCGATAACAATAAAAAAAGCTAGAAAAACCAGAGAAGCCATCGCTGTGCGACTATTGGCAACCTGTTTCAAAGGACGCACAAAATGTTCTTTCTTGCGTAAGCTAAAAATTAAAATAGTGATGACTAATATAAGTAAATAAATCAGTGCATCCGTCCATAATAAAGTCATAAATCTATATTTTTTAAACCATGGGGAGATAAAGTAGCTGTTGCGAATGATTCGTTTCATGCCCTAGCAATGGCATAGCTTTAGCTATTGCTGTGTACGGAAAAAAGCTAAAGCTTTTTTACGCCTGCACTGGGTTGAGTGTAAACGATTTTTAGGAAAAAATGAAAGATGCCTCATTTTTCTATTCACTTTAGTTATGTTGAATAAGGAGTACAAAAACAAGTTTTTGTACTTTTAAAAACAGGCAAAAACTTATTTTTGTACTCCGAATCAGTGTTGCTTGCATTTTGTATTAGCGGGTGGGTATTATTTACAAGCTAGCTAAGGTTATGACACTTCTGCAAAAAATGGCAACGTGAAGACGGATAAAAAGACAAGCAAGGTCGCACAAGTTATTTCGTGCACGTTACCTAAGGTAACCATTCAGATTCCCTTTTGTAAAATGAGAGTTGAGGAGCTTTTTACAAAGGGGGATCTGAACGGTTACTCTTTTTGCTCTCAAAGAGTGCCATTTGTTCTGCTGTTGCCTTTTGCTGAAACTCATCTTTCCATTCGCTATAAGGCATACCATAAATATACTCTCTTGCTATATCATAATCCATTGCAACCTCCTGCTCTTTTGCCGCTGCCATATACCATTTTGCCAGACAGTTACGGCAAAAGTCTGCTAAATTCATTAAATCTATGTTTTGTACTTCTGTATGCTGTTGCAGATGACTAATAAGCCGTCTAAAAGCGGCGGCTTCAAGTTCAGTTTGAATATGTTTATCCATCATTATCACGACCTAAAATTGACTATTCTAGCAGAAACCCCTATCCGCTCATGTACAAAAGTCAAAAAAACACCTACAATAAAAAATTAGACACCCTTCATTAATCTCGGTTTACACTTTTTGATGTGAGACGGATATTTTGTAGGGTGCATTTTATGCACCCTTGGAGTCACCCATGATTCCATGCAGCTATACTGCATAGAATGCATCCTGCACCCAGTCTTTCATTTTTAATAATATTCAAAAGTATCAACTACTTTTATGGGGATATGAAGGGTGCCAAAAATATTGCCTATTTTTCTTTTTGATAGGTTTTCGCATTGTTTAACTTACCATTCAGAGCTGTCATATTAAATTGAAGACACCTCAGGATACGCACTATCTCAATTACTGCTAATTTCAGGCTCACTAGCTTTGAGAACTATTGATTTTTGCAAATAAGCCCCCACACTAACGTCATGAAAAAAATTATTTTTGATTTCTTCCCTATCGTCCTATTTTTTATTGCCTATAAAAACTATGATCTTTATGTTGCCACAGCGGCCGTTATTGCTGCAACCTTTGTACAAGTCGCATACAGCTGGTTCAGGTATCGCAAAGTGGAAACCATGCAATGGGCCACCTTAGGTTTAATGAGTGTCATGGGGGGAGCTACGCTTTATTTACAAGATGAACAATTCATCAAATGGAAATTGACTATTATAGAGTGGCTTTTTGGTGGCATATTACTCGGCAGTCATTTCATAGGCAAAAAAACCATTATGGAAAAAATGATGGGAGTCAATCTGGAGCTACCTAAAAAAGCCTGGTCTATCTTGAATTTTGTATGGGCACTCTTTTTTATCACTGTGGGTGCGGTCAATATTTATGTCATGTTTAATTACAGCACTGAAGATTGGGTAAACTTTAAAACCTTTGGTGTTCCTGCCATGATGGCCGTTTTTATTTTGTTGCAGGTCGGTTTTATGTATAAATATTTGCCTGAGCCAGAGTCTGAAACCGAAACTGGAGAGTAAACATCATGCTATACGCTATTATCAGTGAAGATATGACTGACAGCCTAGCTAAAAGAATGTCTACTCGTGCTGCACATTTGCAACGATTGCAAGATTTACAGAACGAAGGGCGTTTAGTACTTGCAGGGCCTCACCCAGCAATTGATAGTAATACACCGGGTGATGCCGGTTTTACAGGTAGTCTAATAGTCGCTGAATTTAACAGTCTGGAAAATGCAAAAAACTGGGCTGATGCCGATCCATACATAGCGGCAGGTGTTTATGCACATGTTGCTGTAAAACCCTTTAAGCAGGTATTTCCACAATGACCGTTGATTTAATTAAATCATTATTGACAGAATCTTTAGCTCCCGAACGACTTGAAATATCCGATAATAGCCAGGCACATGCAGGTCATGCGGGCACTCAAAGCGGTGGTGGGCATTACCACATACTGATCGTATCAGATGCCTTTGAAGGTAAATCTTTAGTGCAGCGTCATCAATTAATTTATAAAGCCTTAGGCGATTTGATGAAACAACAAATCCATGCTTTGGGTATTGAAGCTTTTACATCCACCGAGTCAACTTAAAGGAATGACATCTATGAAACTTAAAGCAATTCCATTTTTAATTGCCAGTACTGCATTTGTCGCTGGTTGTCAGCAAAATGCTAATAACTCATCTGCACCCAGCATCCAGAAAGAAGATGCAGCTGCCGTTGTTAATGGTCAATATATTAGTAAATCTGCTCTAGACACACTAACAAAAGAAGTTAATGAACGGGCTCGTGGCCAGAAAATCCCTAAAGAAAAACTGATTGATGAATTAATTAAGCGTGAATTATTGGTTCAACAAGCGCAAAGCAAGAAGCTAGACCAGGCACCTGAAACGTTAGAGCGCTTAGCTATGATGAAAAATTCTTTACTATCTCAACTAGCTGTAGAGGACTATATCAAAGCAAACCCAGTGACTGATGCGGATTTACAAGCTGAATATGATAAGCAAATTGGTAATAAAGCAGGCGGGACAGAATATAAAGCACGCCATATTTTAGTTAAAGAAGAGGCTGAAGCCGTTGCCATTATCGCAGAACTTGATAAAGGCGGAGATTTTGTAGAGCTCGCTAAAACCAAATCAACAGGGCCTTCTAAAACACAAGGAGGCGATTTAGGCTGGTTTGGACCGAAACAGATGGTAGCTCCCTTTTCAGAGGCTGTTGCTAAACTAGAAAAAGGTAGCTATACAAAAGCACCGATCAAAACACAGTTTGGCTGGCATATCATTATTCTTGAAGATGTGAGAGTACAAACTCCTCCGCCATTTGATGCTGTTAAAGCCAAAATAGAGCCAATGGTACAAAGGCAAAAACTAACCGCATATCTTGACTCATTACGTCAACAGGCTAAAGTTGAAATTCTGATACCGTTAACTGATGAAGTCGTTCCAGCAGCCATGAAACCTGTAGATTCCGGTGTGACTATTGAAGCAATACCCTCTGAAACAACAAAGTAACTTGTTTAGGAATGGGAATTGAATAAGGGAGCTGGAAATAAATAATCGTCCAATATTGGGCA
>CAZLLL010000186.1:0-6364 GCA_964560255.1 uncultured Methylomonas sp. | reverse complement strand
TTACTGGTGTCCCGTCTTAAGTTGGTAGCCGAGAAACTATAGTCGCAATATAATCGCCTAATGTATAATCTTTATTCCCTTTCCAGTGCTCCATTGCAACATATTGTCTACTTTGTAGAGCTGACTTAAGATGCTCTATTCCATCTTCATAAAAATGGGATGGAAACCTTTCAGCTATTGGTAATGATTTTTTGCGTTGCTCCTCCATAATAGAACTAATTGATCTTCCTTGCTTAACCATAATCCCAATTTGTTTAATCATTTTATCAGGATCAATTATTTCCGCATTGTCAAATAAGCTATCATTATTTGTGGCTACTTGCATAACCGAAAATAACTTATTAATAATACAAACATCAGTGACTTCAGCTATATTTTTTTTAATATACTTATTAAAAAATAGGATACCTTCTGTTGCCCTTTCTATTGACCGAGTTTCTAAATACATTTCATTGTTTTTTTGCGTAAAAAAAGAGCCAATAACAATAGGGTGATTTTTTTTAGGTATAGAAGAATAAGGTTTTTCAAATTTTATTTTTTTAGCTTCTTGCTGATAAAGCCAAACATATCTATCATTGCGTGCATCATATTCTATACACTTTAAATTAGAAAATACTCTTTTAAGAGCAGTTTTATTTTGTAGGTGATAAAAAACTCTAATAGGCTGAACATACTCACCCGTCATTGTTCCCAGTAATTGTTTACCTTCTTTGTTACTATGGTTAGTTTTAAAGCTCATTTTGTATTATTATGCCTAGCGTGTTCAAATTATATATTTTTTTGTTTATTCACCACTTTTAGTCGAGTATCAAAAAGATTACAAGACATGAAAGTTTATGAAAGCTTATGGCGGAAAACGCTACGCTATTCCGCCCTACAGGCTACATTTTTTTTAAGCCCAAAACATCCTGCATATCATATAATCCATTTTCTTTATTTTCTAACCAGACTGCTGCACGCACTGCCCCCTTTGCAAAGGTCATTCTACTGCTCGCTTTATGGGTGATTTCTAATCGTTCGCCTTCATCAGCAAACATGACTGTATGTTCTCCGACGATATCCCCCGCTCGAATCGTCGAAAAGCCAATCGTTTTACGCTCACGTTCACCGGTATCACCTTCACGCCCGTAGATAGCACATTCTTTTAAATCACGCCCTAATGTAGAGGCAATGACTTCGCCCATACGCAAAGCCGTACCCGAAGGTGCATCAACTTTATGACGATGGTGTGCTTCTATTATTTCGATATCGGTATAGTCACCCATCACTTTTGCAGTCATTTCCAGTAATTTTAATGACAGGTTGACCCCGACACTCATATTCGGCGCAAGCACGATGGCTATTTCTTTTGCCGCCTCAGCAATCTGTGCTTTTTGTGCAGCGGAATAGCCTGTGGTACCAATAACAATTTTTTTACCCGCTTGCCGACACAATTCTATATAGTGCATAGAAGGTTCTGGACGGGTAAAGTCAATCAGTACATCAAATTGATCAAGAACATCAGTCAAGTCATCCTGGACATTAATATTTTGCACCGCTAAGCCAGCCAATTCTCCTGCATCTTTTCCACAAGACAGACTTCCAGCACGCGAAACTGCTGCACTTAAGCTTGTATTCTCTGCTAAAACAGTGGCTTTTATCAAACATAAGCCCATGCGCCCAGAAGCACCAACAACGGCGACTCTCATCATCTTGATTATCCCGTTAGTTTATCGAAAAAACTTTTTACACCACTCACCCATGTATGTTCTTGTGGGCTATGCTGTTTTCCACCCGAAGCTAAAGAGTCACGAAACTTCTCAATTAATGCCCTTTGCTCTTTGGTTAAACGCACGGGTGTTTCTATCTGCACACGACACATTAAATCGCCAACTGAACCACCACGTACCGGCTTAACCCCTTTACCTCGTAATCTGAATAATTTTCCGGTTTGTGTTTCGGCAGGTATTTTTAACTTCACTTTCCCACTCAGAGTAGGTACTTCCAGTTCTCCTCCCAAGCAGGCGACTGGAAAACTAATGGGTACTTCACAGTACAGGTTGGCACCATCACGGGTAAAAATAGGATGATCTTTTACCTGAATCTGGACATACAAGTCTCCGGCAGGGCCGCCATGTGCGCCCGCTTCTCCCTCACCACCTAAACGAATACGGTCACCGGTATCCACACCTTCTGGTACCTTGACTGATAAGGTTTTATTTTCCTGTACACGCCCCTGGCCATGACATTTACGGCAAGGATCTTTAATTTCCTGCCCTGTTCCATTACATTTTGGACAGGTCTGCTGCACCGAAAAGAAGCCCTGTTGCATTCTAACCTGCCCATGCCCTTGGCATGTCGTACAAGTCACTGGGCTAGAGCCTTTTTTAGCACCTGTACCACTACATTCACCGCAGGTGGTCAACACGGGCACTCTGATTTTAGCTTCGGTACCGCTGACGGCTTCTTCTAGTGTCAACTCTAAGTTATAGCGTAAATCTGCACCGCGCTGTACATTACTACGCTGCCGACCTCCACCTCCACCGCCGCCAAAAATATCACCAAAAACATCGCCAAAAATATCACCAAAGCCCTCAGCACCAGTCGGGCCTCCACCTCTGGAGTTATCCACACCCGCGTGTCCAAACTGATCATAGGCAGAGCGTTTCTGTGGATCTGATAAAATCTCGTAAGCCTCTTTAATTTGTTTAAATTTTTTCTCAGCAGCTTCTGGCTTTTCTTTATTTCTATCCGGATGATACTTCATCGCCATCTTACGATAACTTTTCTTTATTTCTGCTTCACTTGCATTTTTAGCAACACCCAGTAGTTTATAAAAATCTTCTTTTGCCATTATCTAGTCCACACCCTAATATTGCAGGGTATAACCCCTGTTAAAATTGAAATTATTTTTTGTACACACATTCTATGGAATGGGAATTGAATAAGTTGTGCAATTATGACGCAGCATTTTTGTTTGCCTTCAAGGCGCGGTAACAGGCGCATAGCTAGCGACGTAACTGTTTCCGCAACGCAGAAGGCGAACAAAAAGACAAGTCAGAATGCACACGTTATTTGATTCCCATTCCTATACACCGTAGGAGCGGTCTTTAGCCACGAAATAAATACCTGTTTTATTTCGCGGCTAAAAACCGCTCCTACTGATCAATACCTTCGCCAAAGTGAAAATATTTTCATTTTGTCAAATTCATCAACATGTAATCTATTGATTTACATAGATCAAAAATTGATGTTTTTGGCATAAATCAAAATTGGCGAAGGTATTGACTGATGATACAACAACGCCCCGTCACAGGTTTTTCCCATGACGAGGCGTTTTCCCATTGCTAAAATGGCGTGTTAAGACTTATTTTTTATCGTCTTCTTTAACTTCTTCAAACTCCGCATCGACAACACTATCATCAGCCTCAGCAGAGGCTTGTTCTCCAGCCTCCCCCATATCAGCATCCGCTTGTTGTGCATAGGCACGTTCAGCAAGCTTTCCAGACAACTCTGTCAATGCCGTTGTTTTTGCTTCGATGGCTTCTTTATCACCCTCTTTTAAAGTTTCTTTTAGCTCTTCGATAGCGGCATCAATGGCTGTTTTTTCTTCCTCAGTCACTTTCTCACCAAGCTCTTCAACTGATTTTTCAGTCGCATTGATCATGCTTTCAGCTGTGTTGCGTGCAGAAACCAGCTCGGTGATTTTCTTATCTTCTTCCGCATGGGCTTCTGCGTCTTTTACCATACGTTCAACTTCTTCATCCGACAAACCGCTGGATGCTTTAATGATAATAGACTGTTCTTTACCTGTCGCCTTATCTTTAGCCGACACATTCAAGATACCATTGGCATCAATATCAAATGCGACTTCAATTTGTGGTATACCACGACGTGCAGGTGGGATATCCGATAGATCAAAACGACCCAATGACTTATTACCCGAAGCGACTTCACGCTCCCCTTGTAAGACATGTACAGTCACAGCTGACTGGTTATCATCTGCAGTAGAGAATACCTGTGATGCATTGGTAGGAATGGTGGTATTTTTCTCAATGAGCTTAGTCATTACACCGCCCATTGTCTCAATACCCAAAGACAGAGGTGTTACATCTAATAATAAGACATCTTTAACATCCCCACCTAATACACCTGCTTGAATCGCAGCACCTAACGCAACGGCTTCATCAGGATTGACATCTTTACGCGGCTCTTTCCCAAAAATACTTTTAACAATTTCCTGTACTTTCGGCATACGAGTCTGACCACCGACCAAAATAACATCTTTAATATCACTAGCTGAAAGGCCCGAATCTTTCAACGCAGTCAGGCAAGGACCTTTAGTCCGTTCGATCAAATCACCGACTAGGGACTCAAGTTTAGCACGGGTTAATTTAACATTTAAATGTTTAGGGCCTGACGCGTCAGCCGTTACATAGGGTAAATTAACATCTGTCTGTTCTGTAGAGGACAGTTCAATTTTGGCTTTTTCTGCCGCTTCTTTTAAACGCTGTAACGCGAGTGGGTCATTATGTAAATCAATACCATTATCTTTTTTGAATTCAGATGCCAAATAATCAATGATACGTAAATCGAAATCTTCACCACCCAGAAATGTATCACCATTGGTTGCAAGTACTTCAAATTGATACTCGCCTTCAATTTCAGCAATCTCAATAATTGAAATATCAAATGTACCACCACCTAGGTCATACACAGCAAGCGTTGAATCTCCTTCTGACTTATCCATACCAAAGGCTAATGCAGCCGCTGTTGGCTCATTGATAATACGCTTAACATCTAAGCCTGCAACACGACCCGCATCTTTGGTTGCCTGACGCTGTGAATCATTAAAATAGGCAGGCACAGTAATAACCGCTTCGGTGACATCCTCACCTAAAAATGCTTCTGCATCTTTCTTTAATTTCATCAAAATACGTGATGAAATCTCAGGGGCTGCCATTTTTTTGCCATGGCATTCAACCCAGGCATCACCATTTTCTGCTTCGATGATTTTATAAGGCACCATTTTGATGTCTTTTTGTACCACATCATCTTTAAAACGACGACCAATCAAGCGTTTAATGGCAAATAATGTATTTTCAGGGTTAGTCACTGCCTGACGTTTTGCAGATTGACCTACTAAGATTTCATCGTCTTTAGTAAAGGCAATAACAGAAGGGGTTGTCCGTGCCCCTTCGCTGTTTTCGATAACACGTGGCTTACCGTTTTCCAGTACCGCGACACATGAATTAGTTGTACCTAAATCAATTCCAATCATTTTAGCCATTGAATGCTCCAAAAAGTAAATATTTGTTTTTAAAAGTTAAATCTGATATGTGGTTTGTATTTTGAATTTCAAGCCTGATTATCAAATTTGCAGTGATCAGGCAGAACGTTTTATGCTGCCTGAGCAACCACAACCATTGCTGGACGAAGCAAGCGGCCATTCAGTACATAGCCTTTTTGAAAAACATTAAGCACTGTGTTTGGTTCAACATCAGCGGAAGGAAGCATACTCATAGCCTGATGAAATTCAGGATTAAACGGCTGACCGGTTGGATCAATCGCTTCAATATTGAATTTTGCAAATACCCCCTCAAATTGCTTAATCGTCAATTCACTGCCTTCTTTTAACTTAAGCACTTCGGGTTCATCACTGGTCGCTGCCTGAATACCTAATTCCAGAGAATCAATGACATTTAACAGTTCCTTGGCAAATTTTTCCAGACCATATTTATGAGCACTATCCAGGTCTTTCTGGGTACGCCTTTTCAGATTATCCATTTCCGCCTGAATACGTAATACCTTATCCCAGTTTTCAGTCGCTTTTTTCTCCGCCAAGGCAAGTTGCTTTTGCAGTTCAACAACAGAAACTTCCGCATCTACCTCGACCTCTTCAAGCTCAACTTCTTTATCAACGTTAGCTGTTTCATTAGCCGCTTCTGCATCGACTTCTACGCTAGACTCAAGCACACCTTCAATTGTTTCGCCATCTAATTGTACATCAGATGATTTCTGATCCTTACTCATTTATATATTGCTCCAGAAAATTATTATTGACACATAAACTGCATCCTAAAAAGATATTTTTATCATGGGGTCGCTTACTTTGTATTCAAGGTTTCGAATTTAGAGCAGCTCCTAATAATTTTGCTGTCACATCAACATAAGGTATTATTTTTTCATAGGCCATACGTGTAGGACCAATAACCCCCAGAACACCCACGACTTCACCATTCACTGAATAAGGAGAAGTCACCAGACTACAATGGTCAAACGCTTGGTAACCCGACTCTTCACCAATATATATTTGCACACCCTCCGCCGCCAAACACTTATCTAATAAATGGATAATGCCACGCTTTTGACTAAATGCATCAAA
>CAZLLL010000185.1:0-6365 GCA_964560255.1 uncultured Methylomonas sp. | reverse complement strand
AATTATGACGCAGTATTTTTGTTTGCCTTCAAGGCGCGGTAACAGGCGCATAGCCCGCTATGCGCCTATTTGTGCAACATCGAAGACGGCCAAAAGAAAGTCAGTTACCCTTATTATTTCGTACTCATTCCAAAGCTAGGCAGCTATCTGAGTATTTTTCCGTTTGACTCCAACCAAACCAGCCAGACTTGCACCAAACAGCCAAATAGCAGCAGGTAGAGGGACAATAGTCGTTTCCAGAGTAAAAGAACCAACATCCTGTCCCTGCAATCCTCCTAAAAAGGCTCCCCACTGTAAGCCAAATTTCAAATCACCGGTGATTAATATATTATTTTCGGTGACCGTTTCTACAACATTGTCGACATCGAAAAGTGTATTTTTTCCAAAACCACCAAACACCGCAGTGTCATCAGTAAAAAAAGACCACGCGCCCCCAGTGTATTCCATGCCCAAATCATCCCATAGTAGAGATGCTCCTGCCAAGCCGGGAACGATATCACTCGAAATTCGGGTTGATCCACTTAAGCCAATTTGTCCGCTTGCACTTCCATCACTGGGTGTACCAATAAAATTCAATGTGGTATCTTTTAATGCACGCACGCCGTTAGAAGTTGTTCCTTGTGCATTAATATCATGCACCAATGCCGTCGAATCTATTGCAACAGCATCCAGTATAGGCGCAGTTGCAGCCCCAATTACCTGATTATTGAAAGAAGCATCAAAAAATTCATCAATGTATATATAGCGATTGCCTACCGTATTACTGCCGCCTGCAAATGATGCCAAAGCATTTGCATCATAGTTTATAGTGATAGTACCACCCGATATTTTTTTATTTTCTACTAATACAATGGCATTAGCTGACATTGATAGCGTCAATGATACGATCCCAAGGGCTAAGCCAAGAACTGATGTTTGTTTGAATATGCCAGTTTTCATAATTTTCCTTTTATCTTTAAGATTTTTTTGGCTATTGATTGCGCTAATCTTAAGGTTATCCATTAACATAAACGGGTACCGTTAGGTTAGGTAATTCGCAACAAATACCCCACCCATCTTGCTGGTCTTTTTGCCTGTCTTCGGCGTGATAGAAATAGTTACGTAGCCTGCTATGCGCCTATTTCTATGCCTTGAAGACAAACAAAAATCCTGCGCAATATGGGTAGGTTATTTATTGCGAGTTACCTTACGGTAGTTGCCATGCATCATGTCCTTACGACCTAACTTCAATCACAAAAAAAGTAATTTTATTAAAATGAAGGTTATATCAAATGCCTGCAATCACAAATTGATGACAACCTAATTAATATAACGTTTGAAATGAGAAATCAATCACAAAAAATAGCTGAAATTTAATGTATGTTGATAGATGAAATGGCGGACAGTCAATTAATCTTAATTTTTTCAATGAAATAGATTGCTATTTAACATCGATTTTTTTTACATAAAGAATATCTTGTAGGCACTTATTGCCTTTTGATTAATGTAGAGCGGACTTTAGTTCGCTATGACTTAGGAACGTGCACGAAATAAGTTGGGCAACTGACGCAGTATTTTTATTCGTATTCAAGGCGTATAAATAGGCGCATAGTCAGCTACGTAACTATTTATACAACGCTGAAGACGGATAAAAAGACCAGTAAGATGGGTGGGGTATTTGTTGTGAGTTAGGGAGCTGGAAATAAATAATCGTCCAGTATTGGGCAGGATTTTTGTTCGTATTCAAGGCGTAGTAACCGGCGCATAGCAAGCTACGTAACGGTTACTACAACGCAGAAGACGGACAAAAAGACCAGCAATATTGGATGATTATTTGTTTCCATCTCCCTTACCTTGTACATTTGATTTGTCTTCTTGTTCATCTTCTTTGTTGCTGCAGCAGTTAGGTAGTCTTGACGAAGCGGCTTTGTGCGCAGTCGTGGCGGACGCAGGGCGTTCAGGGCATCTCCTAGTCGCTGCGTCAGTGAGAGAATGAAGGTGATAGGAGTCCCTGAATTTCGCGAAGCAGCATGGCACGCCTAACCAAGGAGGCGGACTGAATCCTGCTCTACAGGAGCTCTACAAATTAATAATGCACTGAAAAGCGCGCAAAAACTGAAATACCTTGCCCAGGCTTAACTCGGCCGCCTAAGTAATCAATACGCTCATAATATTTAACATTTGTCAGGTTTTTAATCGATATACCGAATTGGTAAGGACTTATTTCATAGGCAATGGAAGTATCAATAGAATAATAATGATCACTCTTAAATTTATTGGCTGAAGACAAATAAGCAGCTGATTGTGCATAAATGCCTGCTCCTAGACTAAGCCCTGATAAAGCTGACTGTGAAAAATCATAATCTACCCAAAAACGGCCTGCATGGCTAGGCACTCCAGGCAAAAACGTTCCAGCAGGAATGCCTGGCTGATTATTCAGAAATATGGCATGTGTAAATGCATAGTTTGCTAGAAAGTTTAAATTCTCACTTGCCTCCCACACTAAATCAGCTTCAAAACCACGCGAACGCTGCCGACCTTCTGACTCTAATAGTTCGCTGCTGGCTGCACCTAACACATTAGACCGATCAATCTGGTAAAGTGCAAGTTGCCCAGAAAATTGCTCGGCTATATCAAATTTAATCCCTCCTTCTATTTGGCTGGAGAGTTCTGGTTTTGGGCTAGCGACAAAGTTATTAAAAGGTTGTCCACGCATACCTTGACTATAATCAATAAAAACTGAAACCTGATCACTTATATCCAGCACTGTACCAATCCTGGGTAATAATTTTAAAGTATGATTGTTTGCAGAAAATTCAAAACTGGGAATGATGTTTTTGTAATCAATAATCACACTGCCCAGTCGTACACCTACCAATAAGTGAAGCCAGTCATTAAATGTACTTTGAAGCTGAAAATACTCACCATAGGTCGTACTTTTGAGAAATAAGGCATTATATCCGGGACCAGGGGGCTGATACGGCTGTAAAAAAACAGGTGCACGTAGATCTACAGTACTTGCAGCACTCAAACCAAAATCAATAAACCCCTGATCATTAAGCAGACTATAGTCAGTGCCTATCAGGAGCGTATTATCTGTCAGCCCTAACTTAAATCTGGCCGTTGCATTCAGCACTAGGCTGACTTCCTGCTGCTCTTGAAATAACTGAGTATTGCTTAATGCCCAGGTCGAAGGCAATAGCATGGGTACATTGGCTTTAAATCCGTCACCCCCAACGATAACTTGCGCTTTTTGATCAAATTTAGATTGTGTATAACGCGCCTTAAAAGAAAAAGACCAAATATCGTTAAATGCATGTTCCAGTGTTCCCCACACACCATAAAATCCTGCCTTACTATCCAAAATCCCTCTTGGCCCAATAAAAGTATCAGGATCTATACTAAAACTTCCAGATACCGTACCAGTTGCGGGTAAACCTTGATAATCCGGTTGTTGCCAACTGGATATTTTTGCCTGTAAGGTAAAACTTGTATTCTTATTGTTGGTAAAAATAATCGCTGGATTGATATTGTAGCGCTGTGTCTTTAAGGTATCCACATGACTTCCCGAATGAGTATACTCGCCAGTTATCCGCAATAAAATATGCTCGTTAACAGGCTGGTTAACATCAATATAGGGCTGATAATATTGGTAGGAGCCTAAAGTAATACCCACTTCATATTGGGATTGTGAATGAGGAAGTTTGGAAACAATATTGACTAAACCACCTGCTGGTGAACCTGTACCTCCGCCATATAGCAATGCATTAGTCCCTTTTAAAACGTCTATACGATCAATATTTACCAGGCTTTCTCTATCACCGACATTATAGTATTGGGTAAAACCATCTAGTCGTTGCTCCGCTCTAAAACCTCGGATCAGTGTCGAATCAAAACTCGGTGTCAGTAATATATGGTCAGTTATCACGCCACTGACATTTCTAAGGCTTTCACTTATATTAAGGTTTTGCTGGTCACTCATCAGTGATTTGGGTACTACCAGAATGGATTGAGGAATTTCCTTGATAGGCGTTAAAGTTTTTGTTGCACTATGTCCATAAGAAACCCGATAAGATTTAGTCGAGTTAGCCTTGTTTTCCAGAAAAAAATTACCATTTCCGATAATGGTCATCGGTAATAAAATCTTAAGAGCAGGTGATTTTTTTTTTGCCTTAGGTGGGGTTCGTTCAGAATCTGCTGCTATCGGTTTTGCATCAGGAATGATAGTGACGGTATTACTATCTATAAATCGATAAGTATACCCAGTGTTTTGTAATAATTGTTTCAGTGCCTGATCTTTTGTTAACTGACCCGTTAGAGCATCTGCTTTACGCCCTCGCAATAAATCAGCTGAAAAGAGCAACTCCAGATTTGTTTCTGCGACAAATTGAACCAGAGCATTATTAAGTGATTGTGCTGGAATATGATAATCACGCACTCGCTCCGTTGCAAAGCCAGTGTCAATCATCAGTAAACTGCTAATGAATAAACACGTTACCCTACGTATCAAGGCCAATGCTCGCACTGTAGAGCAACAAAGACTCATGAATGGGTCAAAAGTTTTTCTATCAAAAATGATAACAAACATCCTTTTTTGTATACTTTTCAGCAGGCAATCAATACCCCCTTAGGTCTATATTTTGATCACACCCTATTTCACTTGTATAGTAACCGTTCAGATCCCCTTTTGTAAAATGGGAGTTGAGGAGTCTTTTTCTAATAAAATATCCCCTAACCCCTCCTTGATAAGGAGGGGGACTGAACGGTTACCTTGTATATTATTAAAATAATATCCACACTTTATTTAACGCCGCAAAACAACCCACCATGGCCCAAGCCATGTCGCTTTTAAATGCAGAACGTTAATGACTGAATTGAGTATTGCCTCTGGATCTTCAAGTGAAAAAACACCTGTGATCCGCAAGTCTTGCAATTGTTTATCCGCTAAAAATATACGTCCGTGCCGATAACGCTGTAACTCTTTAATAAGTTCGCCTAATGGTTGATCATTGATAATAAGGTGTCGCTGTTGCCACGCAGTCACTTGATTAAGTTTAACCTCCCTGGGTTGTTGTAAAGCCTGTTGAAAAATAATATTTAACTGCTGCCCTGTTGTAATTTTAACAGTGTCATTGCTGGTCGCTCGACTTACTGCAACCACATGTTCCTGAACGGTTACCTTGATATCATTACTAACTCTGTTTACTTGAAATACCGTCCCTAGTGCCTTGATGGTTAAATCATCAATACTCACCTCAAAGGGGCGAAAAGGATCTTTTGCAACTGTAAACCGAGCTTGTCCATGCAGTAAAATAACCTTTCTGATTGAATCATCGTAAGCAAGTGAAACCGCACTATTGGTATTAAGAAGTATATGGCTACCATCCGCTAAGCTTATATCCCGAATTTCACCTGTTTGAGTATAATAATCGCTGTTTAATTTATCCAGCAATAGAAATTGCTGTGGAAAGTAAAGACAGGTTGCAAATAACCAGACGGCAGCAATCGCAATCGCGGAGATTAGCCAACGCTGACGTTTATTATGTTTATCAGGTATATTTTCATGAATAAGATGTGAGGACAAGATCAGTGGCAATTGATTTTTTTCCATTTCAGCGCAGACATTGTTATATTCACTAATCACAGGGGTATTCGCAGCATAAGACATGGCATCATACAACTTCTCAGCTTCCGCAAAGTTTACGGAATGTGCATGCTCCTCAGCTAGCCAATGAGCAAACGCGTACAAATCATTTTCGCTGACATTGTCAGAACGCAATAGTACAAGCCATTCGATAGCTTGTTTTTTTTGTTCAGAATTTTTTGCTTTGGTCGAGAGCTGGGACATTTGCTTAAGATTGAGAATTAATTGCTTAGGAATGGGAATTGAATAAGTTGTGCAATTATGACGCAGTATTTTTGTTTGCCTTCAAGGCGCGGTAACAGGCGCATAGCTAGCTACGTAACTGTTTCCGCAACGTAGAAGGCGAACAAAAAGACAAGTCAGAATGCATAAGTTATTTGATTCCCATTCCTTAATTAATATAACGTTTGAAAAATAGAAGCGATCACTTTATCAGTAAAAATTGTTGTATTAACAATACCTTCGCCAATTTTGATTTATGCCAAAAACATCAATTTTTGATCTATGTAAATCAATGGATTACATGTTGATGAATTTGACAAAATGAAAATATTTGGTAGTGACGACTATTGACTGTGCATAATACGGTAAATATATAACTCATTGTTTAATATTAAAATAATTATTGCATCAACGGGCTTTTCTTGGTAGTAATCTGCATTAACAGCTAATAGAAGTCACCACCAAATAATCCGTCCGTTCGTCGAGCGTTGCTAGCAGGTCAAGAGCTCCGCCAACATAA
>CAZLLL010000184.1:0-6372 GCA_964560255.1 uncultured Methylomonas sp. | reverse complement strand
AAATGCATTTGCAAGCGTTTTTTCAAGACTGTCCACTGGGAAATGAAGGGAGCCTGTTTTTATACTGCGATATTATTATTGCACCAGAATTGCTGTGCTAATTATTGCAGCACTCGCTAATAGGGCATAAAGTGTACTTTTATGATTACTCTGCATTTGGGCTTGCATTTTTTCTAATTGCTGGGCATGGGCATTAGCGCGGTCACTGGTATGTGCTGCATCATCTAGGACTTGAAACAGTAATGAAGGAATTTCAGGAAATTTTTCTGCTATTTCAGGAAATTTCTGCATGGCCTGTTTAATTTTTGTTTTAGGGCTTAAACGCTCTTTAAACCAGGCTTCTAAAAAGGGTTTAGCCGTTTGCCACAAATCAAGCTCAGGGTATAACTGGCGGCC
Organism: uncultured Methylomonas sp.; assembly: GCA_964560255.1. GTDB lineage: Bacteria > Pseudomonadota > Gammaproteobacteria > Methylococcales > Methylomonadaceae > Methyloprofundus. Next base: position 5,976 of record CAZLLL010000184.1, on the reverse strand, counting down.
TAGGCCTTCAATATTTAATAAAGTTTTTTGCAATAAGACTAATTGCGGCTGAACCTCCATATCAAAACGGCGGGCAGTCTGAAATAAGCGTAGTAATAACAGACCGAAGGAAATATCTTTCAGTGGTTTATCAAAGATCGGCTCACAAACGCTACGTATTGCTGATTCGAATTCCTCAACCCGCGTATTCGGCGGAACCCAGCCAGAAGCGAGGTGCATTTCAGCAACTCGGCGATAATCCTGATTAAAAAACGCAAGAAAGTTTTCTGCTAAATAACGTTGATCAGAAGCCGATAAAGTACCTACAATACCAAAATCAACGGCGATATATTTGCCAGGCAATTCTACAAATATATTTCCGGGGTGCATATCCGCATGGAAAAAATTATCTCTAAAAACCTGGGTAAAAAAGACTTCTACACCGCGCTCGGCAAGTAATTTAAAGTCCGCATTATTTTCACGTAATTCCTCAATATTACCCACTGGAATGCCATGTATACGCTCCATAACCAGAACTTTCTGGCGGGTATATTCCCAATAAATTTCAGGGATATAGATGGCATCTGAGTTTTTAAAATTGCGGCGTAATTTCGCTGCATTGCCTGCTTCTCTGACTAAATCCAGTTCATCTAGTAAGGTTTTTTCAAACTCGGCAACAATTTCTTTGGCGTGTAGACGCTTTGCATCGGCCCAGAATTTTTCCGCAAAATAGGCAAGTTCATATAATAAACCGATATCAGAATGGATCCATTTTTCTACATCAGGGCGTAATATTTTAACAATAACCTGTTCGCCAGTATGCAGTACGGCTGTGTGTACTTGTGCAACAGAGGCGGCTGCTAAAGGACTGACAGAAAACTCTGCAAAGGCTTTTTCGATAGTCATGCCTAATTCCTTTTCGATTACATCACGCGCTTGCTGATTCGAAAAGGGAGGGACTTTATCTTGTAATTTGACTAATTCATCCGCGATATCATCGGGTAATATGTCTTTACGCGTGGATAAGGCCTGACCAAATTTAACGAATATAGGCCCTAAATCTTCTAGCGTACGGCGGATACGTACGCCACGCTCTGCAAACTCTTTTTTACGCCAGAAATTAGGCGAAAAAACAGCCAGAAAACGCAACGGTCTGAATAAATGGGTTTTAAAGATCAGGTCATCCAGTCCATGAGTAATCAGTACCCAGTTTATATGAGCAAGTCTTAGTATCAGTTTGGGGTGTTTCACGTTATCTTTTTCCTACGCCTGCTGTGCTTTCAATTGATTATTTATACGCTTAATTCGCGCTTCAAGTCGGTCAAAGTCTTCTTTTATCAAGTCAACTTGTTTATGCAGGATATTGATTTCGGGGGCAGGTGGGAGGTCTTGGGTTTCATCTTGTAAAAATTCTTTGATATTAAGTTGCAGGCTGTGGGCATTTTCTTTATTCCACTGGTGAGCACTGCGGAAAAAGTTGCCGATTTTATGTGCAATGACATCGCCAGTGATACGTGAAAGAGGCTCTTCTAAATCAATATCAAGCTGGTCAAAGAGTTTCTGGAATGTGTGCCCAACACTCAGATCTCCTTCTATCTGTACTTCACCGGAGAAAAAAGAGCGGGCGGGTGTTGAGCTCAGTCCCATTAAACCTAATGCAGCTAAAGAGCCGCTTAAGGTAGTGTCAATAGTACCTTCGTAATGGTCAATGATCTGAATACTATGCTCGGTAGGGCATAGATACAATGTTTCTTTAAAAGGCAAAATGGTCACGGCTATGATTTTGCCCGTCAGAGGCTGCAGAAAAATTGCAACATCTTCATCCAGACTAAGATATTTATTGAGAGCACTTTCAAATATACTAATCAGTAGTGGCTTGATTGTCATTATCTTACGGTAGTTTGAGAAGGAGAGATATAGTAAGGAGTGTGCACGTTGCTAAAGAAGTGTAACCGCTCAGTCCCCCTCCTTATTAAGGAATGGGAATCAAATAACGTGTGCATTCTGACTTGTCTTTTTGTTCGCCTTCTGCGTTGCGGAAACAGTTACGTAGCTAGCTATGCGCCTGTTACCGCGCCTTGAAGGCAAACAAAAATACTGCGTCATAATTGCACAACTTATTCAATTCCCATTCCTAAGGAGGGGTAGGGGGAGGTTTTATTAGAAATATCGGTAATCGCATGAGCGTTTTAGAATCAGGGTGGAAAACGCTAACGCTATTCCACCCTACGTACTCAACGTATTCCGAAACAGCTAGTCTCTTAAAACTTATAGCCTCTATGCACGCTAACAATACCCTGTGACATATTAAAATATTCACAACGTTCTAGGCCGGCTTCTTGCATCATGTCTTTTAGTTTATCCTGTTTAGGGTGCATACGAATAGATTCTGCCAGATAACGGTAGCTTTCTTCATCTTTGGCAACAAACTTACCAATTTTTGGGAGTAGCTTAAATGAATAAAAATCGTAGACTTTTTCAGTGATTTTATCAGTGGGGTGTGAGAATTCTAATATGATAACTCGACCTCCAGGCTTTAAAACCCGGCACATAGAGCGTAGTGCAGCATCTTTATTGGTGACATTACGTAAGCCAAAGGCAATACAGACACAATCAAAGGAATTATCTTCAAACGGCAGGCATTCAGCATTCACTTGAGCATAAGTGATGTTTTCAATCAGGCCACGGTCAATTAAACGGTCACGTCCGGTACGCAACATTTCCGAATTAATATCAGCTAAAACGATGCGGCCATTTTTGCCAATACGTTTTGCAAAAAGTGTCGTCAGGTCACCTGTACCACCTGCTAAATCCAGAACATGATCACCTTCGCGGACATTACTCAGTTGTACCGCAACGCGTTTCCATATACGGTGAACGCCAAGTGACATCAAGTCATTCATAATGTCATACTGGCTAGCGACAGAGTCAAAAACTCCGCGCACTAAATTGACTTTATCTTTTTCTGCAACTTGTTTAAAACCAAAATGAGTCGTGCTTTCAGTTGTCATATGTTTATCTTAAAATAGTAAGGGCAGGTTTGTAACCTACTCGCGATTTTTGAAAAACCAGGTAGCAATCTATTAATTTTTTGTAGGTTCAATACGACTATGCCCAGCAGCTTTTAATTCTTGTAGATATGCAGTCCAAAGGACATCATATTCATTACCTAGCTTATAAAGTAATTCCCAAGTATAAATGCCACTATTATGTCCATCGCTAAAGACCGGAGAAATGCCATAATTTCCGATAGGTTTTATGGCTTCAATGGCAACAAACTCTTTGCCTATCTGTAAAATTTCTTGACCAGGCCCATGTCCAAGTGCTTCTGCTGACGGCGTATAAACACGCAGATACTCACAGGGGAGTTGAAACGTCTCACCATTAGCAAAACTGACTTCAAGTACACGCGATATTTTATGTAACTTAATATCTGTTGGAAAAGTATCAATGGATTCAGCTTGAATACGCATCTTTATAAAATATAACGACTTAAATCTTCATCTTCAGCAAATTCAGATAGATATTGATTCACGTAATCTGCATCGACGAGAATATCTTTATCCACCAGGTCAGGTGCATCAAATGAAACAGACTCTAATAGGCGCTCAAGGATGGTATGTAGCCGCCTCGCACCGATATTCTCGGTCTTTTCATTAACTTCCCAGCCAATTTCAGCAATCCGCTGAATGCCATCTTTAGAAAATGTAAGATTTAAGCCTTCAGTGCCGAGTAAGGCTTGATACTGTTCAGTTAAAGAAGCGTCGGGTTCAGTAAGAATACGCACAAAATCAGCAGTGCTAAGTGCATCCAGTTCGACTCGAATAGGAAAACGCCCTTGTAATTCTGGAATTAAATCAGACGGCTTGGTTAGGTGAAAAGCACCCGAAGCAATAAAGAGGATATGATCCGTTTTGATCATGCCATATTTTGTACTGACGGTACTGCCTTCAACTAAAGGTAATAAATCCCTCTGTACGCCTTCGCGTGAGATATCGCCGCCACCACCGCTATCAGAACGCTTACAGACTTTATCTATTTCATCTAAAAAGACGATACCATGTTGCTCAGCCGCTTCTATTGCGGATAGCTTGATTTCATCTTCATTGATTAACCTGTCAGCGTGCTCTTCAGTCAGTATTTTAAGTGCATCTTTGACAGGCACTTTACGGTCTTTGGTTTTTTGATTCCCCATGTTTTGAAACATCCCCTGCAATTGGTTCGTCATTTCTTCCATGCCAGGGGGGGCCATAATTTCAACACCTATGCGCGAAGCCTGTACCTCAATTTCTATTTCTTTTGCATCAAAATCACCTTCACGTAATTTTTTGCGCATTTTTTGTCGCGTTGCTTCTTCCGTATCAGATAGCATACCACTATCAGCACGCGGTAATAGGATATCCAGAACTTCTTCTTCGGCGGCATCCATAGCACGGTTTTGTACGGATTCCATTTCAGTTTCACGGGTCATTTTATACGATGTTTCCACCAGATCACGTACGATAGACTCGACATCACGACCGACATAACCGACTTCAGTAAATTTAGTGGCTTCAACTTTAATAAAAGGCGCATTGGCCAGGCGTGCAAGACGGCGTGCGATTTCTGTTTTACCGACACCTGTCGGGCCTATCATCAGGATGTTCTTCGGTGTGATTTCATCTCGCATTGTGCCATCAACCTGAGCACGCCGCCAACGGTTACGTAAGGCAATAGCGACAGAACGTTTCGCACTTGCCTGACCGATAATATGTTTATCTAATTCGTGGGCAATTTCTTTGGGGGTCATTTGTGTCATCGGTATTCTTAATCCTTGGGCTCAGCGTCTAGTTCTTCAATGCGTAAATTATGATTGGTATAAATGCAGACATCAGCAGCAATATTGAGTGATTTTTCCACAATTTCCCGAGCGCTTAAATCCGAGTTTTCTAGCAAAGCACGCGCTGCTGATTGTGCATAAGGGCCACCTGACCCGATAGCGATCAAATCATATTCTGGCTCAATCACATCACCATTGCCAGAAATAATTAAAGAGGATTTGCTGTCAGCAATAGAGAGTAAAGCTTCCAGTTTGCGCAATGCACGTTCAGTGCGCCAGTCTTTAGCCATTTCAACGGCTGCACGGGTGAGGTTGCCGTGATGTTTTTCCAGTTTACCTTCAAAATGCTCAAACAGAGTAAAGGCATCCGCTGTTGCCCCTGCAAATCCTGCAATCACTTTACCATGGTATAAACGGCGGACTTTGCGCGCATTCCCCTTCATCACTGTATTGCCCAAAGTGACCTGGCCATCACCACCGATAACGACTTTATCGCCACGGCGCACAGAGAGAATTGTTGTACCTCTAAAATTCACTTATTACTTACCTACTAATTAAAAATAAATCGTTCAATTTTACATGGTTAATGTTATGTATGATAGTTTTAAAAATAGAAATTGTGAGTTGTGTTGAACTGAGGTCTATTGTGATGATAGTGGGTGAATTAATTCTTGTGCGATTCGTAGGAGCGGATTCAGTCACGATTTTTACTGATCAGGTCGCGGCTAAAGCTGTTTCTGCATAGGTTTGCTATTAGGGAGATGGAAATAAATAATCATCCAATATTGCTGGTCTTTTTGTCCGTCTTCTGCGTTGTAGTAACCGTTACGTAGCTTGCTATGCGCCGGTTACTACGCCTTGAATACGAACAAAAATCCTGCCCAATACTGGGCGATTATTTATTTCCAGCTCCCTTATTTCTGCTATACAAGTAAATGCAGAATATTGTATTGATACTCACCGTTCGCTTATTTTTTAGCAGAAAATAATATGATAAATCAATATGTTACTATTTTTGGATTTCACGGAATTGTATAGAGCTTCTCAAGCATTATCAAAACCCTATTATTCCAAATAATTTGAGTTAGTTTTCCCTATTTTCTACCGAAATAAGGAACGTGCACGTTCCTAAGGAATGGGAATCAAATAACTTGTGCATTCTGACTTGTCTTTTTGTT
>CAZLLL010000183.1:0-6374 GCA_964560255.1 uncultured Methylomonas sp. | reverse complement strand
CTTACTCCATTAGGCCAATTGATTTGGGATGATAATCATGGATTAAAATAAGGGAGCTGGAAATAAATAATCGTCCAATATTGGGCAGGATTTTTGTTCGTATTCAAGGCGTAGTAACAGGCGCATAGCCTGCTAAATAAAAGTTTCAGCACCTTGCTCTCGTGCAAATCAGCTCAGTATAAATTTCGCATCCGCGTGAAGTATATATGAAGGGATGGGGCTCAATAATAACAGATATTTTGGCTACCAACTTAAGACGGGACAAGCTTATATTGTAGGGTGGGCAATCTTTTCTGCCTACCGAGGTTCAGCCTTGATGGTGGGCAAAAAAAACTGCCCACCCTACTTGTTATACAAATGTTCTGTCCCGTCTTAAGGAATGTGCACGAAATAACTTGAGCAACTTGCTTGTCTTTTTATCCGTCTTCAGCGTTGTATAAATAGTTACGTAGCTGGCTATGCGCCTATTTATACGCCTTGAATACGAATAAAAATACTGCGCCAGTTGCTCAACTTATTTCGTGCCCATTCCTAAGTTGGTAGCCAATGTTCAACTACCAGTTCTGTTTTTTTCGGTAGATTGTCGATGGGCTCACTTCGAGTAAAGAGGCTGCTTTGGGAATATTCCCCTGGCAATAACTAATGGCTTGTTCAATAGCTTGTTTCTCAACCTGAAAAAGGGGAATAATGCCGCTTTCCTGACTATCATTTTTTGACTCATAATGAGGTACCATGGTTTGTATGGTATTCTTTGTCTGGCTATTCAATGAGTTTACTGGCAGTGGAAGCATTTCTTTTTCAATCAGGGGGGCATTATTTAGCACAATAACGTTACGAATAACATTCTGTAACTCGCGAATATTACCTGGCCATGCATAATTTAAAAAAATGGCCTCACATTCGGGCGCTATACCCACAAACTCTTTTTTTTCTTCTGCGGAATAGCTAGTTACAAATTTATCTGCTATCAACAAGATATCATTATCTCTTTCACGTAACGGGGGAAGATGAATTGGAATGACGTGCAGGCGATAAAATAAATCTTCTCGGAAACGTCCTGCTGCTATTTCTTCTAAAGGGTTTTTATTCGTTGCGCAAATAAAACGTACATCGACACTTTCCGTTTTTGAGCCCCCCACTTTCTGGACTTGTCCGGTCTGAATAAACCTTAATAATTTAGATTGTAAATCAATATCCATTTCACATATTTCATCCAGAAATAAGGTGCCACCATCTGCTTGTAACGCAGCTCCTTTACGTTCACTTCCAGCACCAGTAAAAGCCCCTTTTACATGGCCAAAAACTTCACTTTCCATCAAATCACGAGGGATTGCTGCGCAGTTAAGTGCGATAAACGCTTGTTTTTTTCTGGCACTTTGCTTATGAATTGCCTCGGCACAGACTTCTTTGCCAGTACCACTTTCGCCGGTAATAAAGACAGTGGCCTTACTTGGAGCAGCACTTTCTATAATACGGTAAACAGATTGTATAGCTAAAGATGCGCCAATAAACCCATGATATTCATGGCGTATATCTTGTCGGTATTGTTCTACCTGATCATGCAGAGTACGACTGTTAAGGGCATTGCGTAAGGTGACCAAGAGCCGTTTTCCAGTAAAAGGTTTTTCTATAAAATCAAAGGCATCGTAACGCATTGCATCAACAGCAATATCGACGCAGCCATGTGCTGTAATGATAACCACGGTACAGGGAATTTTTTGCTGATAAATATGTTTTAAAATATCCATCCCATCCATGTCAGGCAACTTTAAATCCAGTAACACAACCTCAGGTATATTTTTATCAATATAAGCCAGTGCTTCCGCTCCTAGCTCGACATGATCCAGTTGAATTTTTTCATGGCGTAAATAATCCAGATAAACTTTGCTTAATGTAACACTGTCTTCAATCAGTAATACTTTAGGTTTAATGTGTGTCATCATAGTTAATTTTTACTACGTTCGAAACCCTAGTACCTTACTCCTTAAGTAATCAATAATAAATAAAGTTTTAATTATTATAAAACAACTGCTTACTTAGATTTAAAATATCGTCTATTTAGAGGGTGAGGTACTAGGTAAAAGTGCAATAGCTTTAACTATTGCTGTTTCGGAAATAACTAAAGCTATTTCACTCCTGTCATATGCCCCGTCTTATACTGGTACCGAAGGTTGCATTCCGTTATATTAATTTTGGCAATTGTGTAGCAACAATCTGCCAACTTCGCCTGATTTTTTTTGCCTCTATAAAAGCTTGTTTTTCTGAACCTTGTTTACAAAGCAGATTGATCTGTGTACTTAATTCACTCAGTTTAAACGCGCCAAAAGTTGCTGATTCACTTTTCAACGCATGAATTTCATGCTCTAGCAGCTTAACGTTATTTTCAGTGATGGCTTTTTCGATATCAGATACACGTTGCTCTCCTTGTTCCAGAAAGATATTAATTAATGTCGGAAAAATATTGTCAGATGTTTCTTCTCTTAGTTGGGCTAATACAGAGGAATCAATTGCTGCACTATCGGCTAGCATCCGCTCTTCAGTGGCATAATCAGAGGATTTCTTGACAGATAATAGCGTATTATCAAAATATTGCATAATTTCCTGGTGCAAACTTGACATGGTTATAGGTTTTGCTAAAAAGCCACTCATTCCCGCTTCATGACATGCTTCTTTGTCATCATTAAAAGCATTAGCCGTCAGGGCAATAATGGGAGTTTTCTGGTTTTTCCCTATGCGGCTTTTAATCAGCTTAGTTGCCTCTATTCCTCCCATAACAGGCATGGATAAATCCATTAAAATTAAGTCATAAATGTCATTATGAACCTTCTTGACAGCCAACAATCCATTGCTGGCTGTGTCGACAGTGTAATGCATTTTTTCTAGCATAACCCTGATTGCCATTTGATTGACTGGACTGTCTTCGACCAGCAATATACGTATCTCTTTGCCTGATAGCGCAGCTATTTCTTTGGTATAAACAACGGCTTCTTCTGGCTGTTTGCCTCCTAAAATATTTTCAAGGCACCTCACCAGAAAAGGGTGAATATTCTTGTTCAGAACAGGCTTTACTATGCGTCTATCAAACAGGTGTAAGCTACTTTCCTGTCCAAGGTCTTGTGCATTATCAGAAACGAGTACATTAAGGCAGTTTTTTGGTTTGTCTATTATAAATTGTTGCATTTCATTCTGGCTAAAATCAGTTAGTTGACTTTCATCCCAAAAAATCAGAGTACTTTCCTGGGTTAATTGTAGCTCATCGTGAGTAGCAAATAACTGAATCTGTCTAACAAATGGTTTTAGTTGCTGATAAAGCATATTTGCGCCCATAACTCCAGGTGTTCCCCGATCAAATACCCAGCAATTTAGCTCGACTAACGTGGGCTGAAACGAGTCATTTACCGAAGGTAAAGAAAACCAGAACTGGCTGCCTTTTCCTGTCTCACTATTGACACCTATTTCTCCCCCACTCATTTCAACTAATCGTTTTGCAATCGCCAGGCCCAAGCCGGTTCCTCCCTGCGTACGCGTCATACTGGAATCAATTTGAATAAATTCATCAAATAGGAAAGGCAGGTTCTCTTTGGTAACACCGGCACCACTATCCTTAACGGTAAATAGTAATGTTTGTTTCCCTTGGAGATTTTTCTGGGTGCTCAAATAAATACAAACTTGACCCATTTTGGTGAACTTGATTGCATTGGATACCAGGTTAAGTAACACTTGCTTGATTCTGACAGGGTCTAGTAAAATAAAATCAGGGATAGGATAGGTAATTATTGCGGCTAATTCCAGGTTTTGTTCCATTGCTTTGGAAGACATGATCGAAATCACCGAATCAATCAAGGAGAGTGGATCTGTTGCCAATAATTCCAGATCCATTTTACCCGCTTCAATTTTGGAAAAGTCTAGAATATTATCAATAATTTCTTTTAATGCAAAACCCGATTGTTCGGCAAGTTGTAAATATTCTGCCTGCTCAAAACTCAATTCGGTTGTCTGTAACAAATCATTCAGGCCAATAATCGCATTTAAAGGTGTTCTGATTTCGTGGCTCATGGTCGCTAAAAATTGCGATTTAGCCTGAGTTGCTTTTTCAGCTTTTATCAGGGCTTCATCTAGGTCGCTCAGCGCAGAATTACGCTCGGTAATATCATTAATAAAGGCAGTAAAAAATAATTGATTACGTACTGCAATAGGCGCAATAACCAGATCAATAGGAAATTCTTCACCCGTTGATCGAATGGCCACAAGCTCAACACGCTTGCGCATTATTTTGCTCTCTCCAGTGCGCAAATAATTTGTAACACCTTGTGTATGCATATCCCGAAACCTAGGGGGAATAATAAAATCTACCAATGATTTACCCATGACATCCTGCTTTGATAACTTAAACATTGTTTCAGCCGTGGGGTTAAACTCGCAAATCATTCCCCACCTATCAATAGTCACGATGGCATCCAGGCTATTAATCGTAATAGTGGCATCCAGGCTTGCTGATAATAGAGTTTGATTTAAAGCCTCAATATCTTTAGCTTGCTGCTCTGCTTTCAAACGCTCTGCAATATCTTTAATGACAATGACGACACTGGTTTGATGTGAGCTCTCAATAATCGGCGTGCTAATATAGTCAACCAGAAAAGAACTGCCATCCTTGTGCCATAAAAGGGCATTGCGCATATGATGAGGTTTGCCATCCATAAGATAAGGAAAGCAGCTTGGCTCTTTCGCTGTACTTGAATGGCCTACGAGATCGCCTGTTACTGGATTAGCGAGTATATTGAATTCTTGCCCGATAAGTTCCCCAACTGCCCAGCCTGTCATTTTTGCCACAGCCGGATTGACATAAATGGCCTTGCCACTAGTATTCACCACATAAATACCATCCTCCGAAGAATTGAAAAATAATTCATTACCTAAACTTAATTCTTCAATTTTCTGTCTGGTTTTCTGTTGCTCTGCTTCAATCAGTAATTGTTGGCTGGAATCTTTTTCAAGAGTGACTGTAGCAATATCTGGCGAGTTTAATGTCTTCTTGTTCAAGCCATCTTCTGGTAAAGCAGTGGCAGCTCTCGTTAATTTCTGCCTTGTTTTTCTAATTAAGGGAAGAGATATGTTTAAGGTCAAGGTGATGAAAATGATAGCTAAACTGAATAAAATACAGTTTAAAAGAAACTGAGACTGTGATTCTTGATGCTTTAATGATTGAAAAAAATCATCAACTGACCACGATACGTTCAGCCTGCCAAAGACCTGGCCGTGGTGAATAATTTCATCCTTAAATGTTACCAGAGGGCGTTCGGGCAAGTGATCTTGTTGTCTATTTAGTATCCGTTCACCAGAAGCATTGTAAATTTTAATACTGTAAAGTGTCTGATCTTGTTGAGATACTTCGCTAATAAGCCTTTTTACAGTGGCTAGATCGGCAGAAATAATCGCTTCAGAAATAGCCGTATGCAGCAATTGAAAGATTTTTTGACGTTGCTGCTCAATGGCTACATGCAATGTCCGTATTTCTGTCTGATGCTGCAAAAAAATAGCAAAAATAGCATATACTAAAACTGCAGAGGCCACGGTTAGTAAGAAATTCCGCTTTAGCAACGATGAATTATGCGTTCTTTTCTTCAACACTTTAGATCAACCTGTCATTGGCTACTAGCTTGGCAACACGTTCGAAATAACTTGAGCCTAGCACCTAGGAATGGGAATCAAATAACGTGTGCATTCTGACTTGTCTTTTTGTTCGCCTTCTGCGTTGCGGAAACAGTTACGTAGCTAGCTATGCGCCTGTTACCACGCCTTGAAGGCAAACAAAAATACTGCGTCATAATTGCACAACTTATTCAATTCCCATTCCCTATTTCTATAAACAGTTATGTTTTCTTAACTATTTGAATACAATAGGTGCTGGACTCAACTTACTCTGTACCCACTCCTGAATGAGTGTGCTTCTTGAATCAAGATATACTTAAAGAGTAGCACATTTCAACTATTGCTGTGGTAGAAAATAGCTAACATTATTTCACTCCCTTGATAATATTTTTCTTAACGTGGAGTCTGATGAATGTAATATACTTGAGCGAGACGGGGTATTCACCCCGTTTCAAATGTTTAAATTTTAAGTAAAATAAGAAGTATTGTGTAATTTCATGAATTATAAACGTTATGGACGGGATAAAAATCCCGTCCAGCGAAGTATTACAATATAGAGTATGGGGGCTTCGACAGCCTAGGAGGCTGTCCAAGAACTAATCAAAATTGACTTTCTTTAGCAATATCTCCCTGATAAACCTGTTTACCCCGGGTTCCTTTATTTTTCAATGGTAAGGGAGCTGGAAATAAATAATCGTCCAATATTGGGCAGGATTTTTGTTCGT
>CAZLLL010000182.1:0-6379 GCA_964560255.1 uncultured Methylomonas sp. | reverse complement strand
ACAAAAATACTGCGTCATAATTGCACAACTTATTCAATTCCCATTCCTAAGTGATAATAACTACTTTGCAAAATCCTTTTCTATTGTCATAAAGAGTAAATCTAATAGTTTCAGCCCATCCCCCTTACTCAAAGTATCGCCAAAATCATCTCTAACATAAATTTTTGCCCCTGACTCTGCCTGCGTTAAATAGACTTGATACGGCTTTTCTTGATGAGGATCATCACCAAAGAAAAAAACAACTTCATCCCAAAAGGAACCATCTTTGACTGCCTGCAAGTCTGGATCATATTGAACATAATATAAAGCAGCCGAGCGGTTCTTATCAGTAATTTCAATTGAACTTGCCGTCAATGCCTTACCCACTACACGCCAGGCATGAGCAAAAGGCGAGTTAATACGTAAGTAAATCTCTATACCATCATCAATACGCGTAATAGTATTCGATAATGTAATAGGGACTAAATCAGGATCTTGCTTCGCCAGAGATTCCTCTGCTTGAAGATCTGGGGGAATATTTAACGGCGCCATTTCTTTGCTATAAATATAGTCTTTTTCTTTGTCTGGAAAAAAATAACTACAGGCAGAGATTTGAGTTAACAGCAATATATAAATTAATTTAACCGGTTTCATAAAAAGATATTAAAACAAAGATTAAAGAACTTGCGCTTGTTGCATCGCCTTGCGTACTTCATCAAAGCAGTCTTCCGTCAACCAGGTTAAAGGTAAGCGTATCCCTTTAGTCATCAAGCCCATCTCGGCAACCGCCCATTTAACTGGGATAGGATTGGACTGGATAAACAGTTGCGCATGTAATCCACTTAAATTTGCATCAATACTGGTTGCTGTTTCTCGATCACCATTGACTGCTGCTGCAATCATTTCATGCACTAAGCGAGGTGCAACATTACCAGAGACAGTAATTGAACCATTGCCGCCGAGCAGGCAAAATTCACAACTACTCGCATCATCTCCAGTATAAATGGCAAAATCATCACCACATAGCTCACGGATAAGCGGAACACGAGATAAATCGCCAGTTGCCTCTTTAACACCCACAATATTCGCTATTTTAGCCAGACGACCTATCGTTTCTGGCAGCATGTCACACGCGGTACGCCCTGGTACATTATATAATATTTGTGGAATATCAACCGCATTGGCAATCGCTTTAAAATGTAAATACAAGCCTTGCTGTGTAGGTTTATTGTAATAAGGTGTCACTAGCAGACAAGCATCTGCACCCACTTGTTTCGCAGCTTTAGTCAATGCAATGGCTTCACTTGTTGAATTCGCACCTGTCCCTGCAATAACCGGAAATCGACCTGCAACATAATCGACAACAGATTTCACTACGTCTAAATGCTCCCCCTCATCCAGTGTTGCAGACTCACCTGTAGTCCCCATGGCAACCAAGGCATCCGTTCCTTGCTCTATATGAAACTCGACTAACTTTTTCAGGCTATCATTGTCCACATCACCGTTTTCTAACATAGGGGTGACTAATGCTACGATACTACCTTGAATCATACATAACTCTCGAAAAATATTAAAACAATTAAACAGCTACCTTAGGCAAGTCGCAATAAATAACCCACCTATCTTGCTTGTCTTATAGTCGGTAACCAATAAATAGTATTATAACGAAATATTAACGGCAATTCCCAATATAACGTCCATCAAGTGTCGTTTTCATACCCATAGCGCCTGCTGATGATGAGCCAGACATAGTTAAATCAAATGTCCCTGAAAAACTGGTTTTCTGATATTGAATATTTCCGGCACCTTCCATTTTCATACCTTGCTGCTGACAACTCATAGTCCAGCTTGCCTTATTTGCCTGAATATCAAGATTTTTCATCTGGCAATTATTTTGTTGCAGAATATTTTCTGGACTCATACTTTCCTGAGTGAAACATTTTTCTATTTTCATTTCAGGTATTTCCATCTGCATACCAATAATACTTCCCTGAGACCTAATTTCCCATAACCCTTCTTTAATATCTGGCATTTGTGCAGAAGCAGAAACGGAAGATATGCATAAGGGAAGTAGCATCATTAATATATATTTTTTATTCATCAAAGTTATTCTCATCATTATCTTGAGTATTCTCAATACTCCATAGTTTTTCTAATTGGTAAAACTCTCGTGTCTGAGTGGTCATGACATGCAATATAACATCACCTAAATCCATTAAGACCCACTCAGATCCCTGAGCGCCTTCTATTCCACGAGGAGCTACCCCCTTTTCTTTTAGCTCTACAGCCACATAATTACATAAAGCCTTAATATGGCGATCTGAAGTGCCTGTTGCGATGACCATATAATCCGTAAAACTGGTCTTACCTATCACATCAATAGTGATAATATTTTCTGCTTTACGTTCATCTAAAACATTAGTCACCAGGGCTAATAGTTGATCTGATTGCATTCAATTTCCTTTATTCTTTATTTCTATATAATTGTTTTGCCTGTCTATAGTCGAAGACGGACTCAGGCAATAAAAAACGGTTATTTTTTGCTCAGTCAACATAAGTCTAATAGATGTTGCTGAAATATCCAGTTTGTGTTATTTTCTTGGGATAGATTTTGCGTGAAAACTTAGTTCAAGCGGGATACGCAACTGTTCAGTCTCCCACCTTGGGAAGGAGAGGTTAGGGAAGGCTTTATTAGAAAAGCGTTGCTCAATCCAGTTTCCCAAGGGGGAGATAAACAGTTACCCCTAGAAACCAATCAGCTACTGACGAATTTGCCCATCTCCCAGAACCACATATTTCAAACTCGTTAATCCTTCTAAACCAACTGGACCACGCGCATGTAATTTATCAGTACTAATACCTATTTCAGCACCTAAGCCGTATTCAAAACCGTCTGCAAATCGTGTTGAAGCATTCACCATCACAGAACTCGAATCTACCTCGCGTAAAAATCGTCGTGCCAAAGTATAGTTTTCAGTAATAATTGCCTCAGTATGGCCTGAGCTAAATTCATTAATATGATCCATTGCCTCGTCAATACCAGCAACTATTTTAATAGATAAAACGGGTGCTAAATATTCTGTCATCCAGTCTTCTTCAGTTGCTCGTACACAACCTGGCACGATAGAACAGGTTTTCAAACAACCGCGTAATTCCACGCCTGCCGTTTTATATCGAGTCGCTAGCTCAGGCAGCACTTTAGTCGCCACAGACTCTGCAACGAGTAACGTTTCCATTGCATTGCATACCCCGTAACGATGCGTTTTAGCATTCACAGCGATATCTATCGCTTTTTGCAGATCAGCATGATCATCAATATATACATGGCAAATACCATCTAAATGTTTGATAACCGCAATCGTCGCTTCTTTGGAAATGCGCTCAATCAGATTTTTGCCTCCACGCGGCACAATCACATCCACATAATCAGATAAAGTGATCAATTCCCCTACCGCTGCTCTATCAGTGGTTTCGACGACTTGGACAGCTGCTACGGGTAAACCAGCAATAGCTAAACCTTTGCTAATACAACTGGCGATGGCTTTATTGGAGTTAATAGACTCTGAACCGCCGCGTAAAATACAGGCATTACCTGATTTTAAACACAGAGCCGCTGCATCGACTGTAACATTTGGACGCGATTCATAAATAATACCAATAACACCTAAAGGTACACGCATTTGCCCAACCTGAATACCACTTGGACGGTACTCTAAATTGGATATTGCACCCACTGGATCAGGTAATGCTGCCACTTGTTTTAAACCATCAATCATTGCCTGTATTCTAGCAGGTGTGAGTTCCAATCTATCTAATAAAGCCGCATTCAGTCCTTTTTCTTTTCCGGCCTGTAAATCTTTTGCATTTTCCGCTGTTAAAAAAGCAGTTTGATTAGCTAATTGTTCGGCAATAGCCAATAGCGCAGCATTTTTCTTACCCGAATCGGCACGACTCACTTCACGTCCTGCGACTTTAGCTTGCTGGCCTAAGCGAGTCATATAGTCTTTAATATTCATTTTTTATCCAGTATATTCTTTTTCTCGCGGATTGTGAGGACATCACATCGCTGTAAAATAGTTAGCCTCACAAAATACGAAGCATAATTATTAGAAATTCAATGGCATATTATATGCTTTACAAACCAAATTTTGATAGTAAATAAAAAAACAGGCCATAAAAAAATTCGTAACCTTTCAGCCCCCCCGTTGTAAAATCGGAGTTCAGGAGCCTTTTTCTATAAAACCTTCCCTAACCCCTCTTTGATAACTTGAGAGTCAAAAGTTCATTCTAACTCCAACAAATTGATTAAAATAGAAAAAAATAATTTTTTTCTGCCTTCTCACATTGAGCGGGTCTATTTTCTGGTTTTTATATTAAAAATACATTAATAATTAGAGTGTTATGGAAATCAGTATAAATAATAAAATATAATATTAGAAATCTGGTATTTTTGACTGCATGTAACATATTGATTTTAAATGATTCTATATAAGTCATTGAAACCTACTAAAATAAGTATAACCATTTGTTTTTAAATTAAAGATTAATCGAAAAACATAAAACCATACCCGCTCAATGTGAGTGGCTCTATTGATTCTCTTGCAATTCATCCTACCCTTTACCTGATATTTTTTATACTAGATTTATAAAATACACTATACTTATCAGTCTATTTAAGCAATTTTAATGTATAACTCTCTATGATTAACCACAACAGGTTTTGGCTGACTTTCAGCGCACTATTAGTATTTTTACAGGGCTGTAGTTTACAAACCTCCGTTAAAATATCCGAACTAGAACAAGCTGCTGTTATCACGGTACCTGTTGCTCCTGGCGTAATCACCCAAGCCATACCAAGAGTAGAAAAAGTAGAAGAGATAAATCCAGAAACAAATGATAGCTGGCAATATATTATTTCTCTTTTTGCGATGCCCGAAGTCAATAACCCTCGTATTGAGCGCGAAATAGCACGGTTTCTTGCCAACCCCCTTTATATTAAAAGAATTCAAACACGTGCAGAGCCCTATCTTTACAATATTATTCGAAAGATCGAACAAAAAGGCTTGCCCGGAGAACTTGCTTTACTGCCTGCCATTGAGAGTGGGTTTAAAGCACATGCTTATTCTCATGCCCACGCTGCGGGGCTATGGCAATTTATTCCCTCTACTGGTAGATATTATGGTCTAGATCAGAATTGGTGGTATGACGGACGGCGCGATGTCTATTCTTCTACAGCAGCAGCAACTCGCTACTTACAAAATCTGGGACAAACGTTTGATAATGACTGGTTGCTTGCCTTAGCCGCCTATAATGCAGGCGGGGGAACAGTCAGAAAAGCGATAAGACGCAATACTGCGCGCAACCAGCCTACTGACTTCTGGTCTTTAAGACTACCTAAAGAAACTCAGGTGTACGTTCCTCGTTTACTCGCCCTGGCAAAAATATTCGCCAATGCAGAATACTATGGAATTAGTTTAAAACAACAAATTCATAAACCCGCTTTTGTGGCTATTGATATCGGCTCGCAACTTGATTTAGCCAAGGCAGCTCAGCTATCTAATATCTCATTGAAAGAACTGTTCCACTTAAACCCGGGGTTTAATCGCGGTTACACTCCTCCACAAGGCCCTCACCGTTTATTAATTCCTGTTGAAAATGCTGAGTTATTTAAAAAGAATTTAGCAATGCTACCTTTTAATCAGCGCATGCAATCATATAGACATAAAATAAAATCAGGTGAAAGTTTAGGTCGCATTGCCCACCTTTATAAAACCAGTATTAGAGCGATTCGTGAAGTCAATCACTTGAAAAATAACACCATCCACACGGGACACTATTTGATGATTCCTGGTGCAAAAAAACAGCGTAGCCATAAGTCTTTTATTCAGGCTAGATTTATTAAAACGGGCTACGAGCAACTCTCAAATAAAGTACGCCATGGTCAAATTTTAAGTCTCAAAAAAACCGCTAAAACTGTACCAACACTTGTAGCTATCAACAAAGCTCAGGCACGTTATTACACCGTTCGCAATGGTGATTCTTTATCAGCAATCTCTGAAAAATTCAATGTGCGTATTGTAGATTTACGCAAGTGGAATGCAAGTAGACTCGGTAAATATTTACAGCCGGGTCAAACACTCACTGTTAAATCTGACACCCAGCCTTCGACATAGAAAAACGTGCAAAAATAACCAGGGTCAGGCACAAATCCGATAAAATACATCTCAGGGGCCAGCAATTATTGAGGGTCGTACCTCAGCCACAACGTAGATCGCCTAGCTTATTGTTTCTAGCTTTATAAAGCGGCGATTAACATAAGGGAGATGGAAACAAATAATCATCCAACAATATTGCTGGTCTTTTTGTCCGTCTTCTGCGTTGTAGTAACCGTTACGTAACT
>CAZLLL010000181.1:0-6394 GCA_964560255.1 uncultured Methylomonas sp. | reverse complement strand
TTTTAAAGCCTAGCTCAAATTATTAAGAGCTTACTGATAGGCGTGCCATGCTGCTTCGCGAAATTCAGGGACTCCTGTTGCCTTCATTCTCTCACCGATGCAGCGACTAGGAGATGCCCTGAATGCCCTGTGTCCGCCACGACTACGCATAAAGCCGCTTCGTCAAGGCTACCTCAATGGCTGGACGGCTTTCGGAATGCAATTCTTGCCGCCCTCGCGCACTATTGTATTTACTTGGTTTTGGCCTGTGCCCTGTCGCCTATCAGGGACTAAAAATCATCACTTCGCTAAGCTCCGTTTCCCTGATTTTCAGCGTACGATAAATTGTATTATTTTTTAATAACCGGATTAAGACGACCGGTCAGATAGGAGGTTAGAATGCCGAAATATATTATTGAACGAGAGATTCCGGGTGCTGGTGAATTAAGTGCCGATGAGTTACAAGAAATCTCTCAGAAATCATGCTGTGTTTTGCAAGCAATGGGGCCACAAATACAGTGGCTGGAAAGCTTTGTAACAGCAGACAAGATTTATTGTATTTATATTGCACCAGACGAGGAAAGCATCAGAACACATGCACAACGCGGCGAGTTTCCAGCAAATTCCATTGCTGAAATCAGCACCATTATTGACCCTACGACAGGAGAATAAAGACAAGTCTACATGATAATGATAAAAAATATGTAAATTCAACGCAGAAAGAAGTTACTCCCCGTAAAGTTTATGATTATTATTGATGAGATACATTGTCAATGAATTAATTCTAGACCTTAAACACGGCATGTATATGCTCTCTCGCTTTGTTTTACACAAGATAATAATAAAAAATTGATATAAAAGAGGAAGATTAATGAATATATACACTGATAGAAAATCTTATTCATGGCATACGTTTTTATATACCTTTGTTATTGCAGCACTGAGTTTGCTAATCAGCACCCCAAGTTACGCAGATGAAACCTGCCAGTCTCCCTATATGGCTAAAATAGTGGGTCAGGAAGATTTTGTTTATGTCTGGACTTTAGGTATGCAAGGCTTGGGTGATGAGCAAGATAAACTGGTTACTGTTGATGTGAATCCAAAGTCGGCTAATTACGGTAAAGTGATTAATAGTCGATCTGTAGGAGGGCGTAATGAGGCTCACCATTCCGGGTTTACCGATGATCGTAAATATTTATGGGCGGGTGGACTGGACACGAATAAAATTTTTATTTTTGATGTTCACACAGACCCTGCCAAACCTAAATTAACCAAGATTATTACTGATTTCGTTAGTAAAACGGGGGGCGTAGTGGGACCACACACAACGTATGCTTTACCAGGACGTATGTTGATAACCGGACTTTCCAATAATAAAGATCATGGCGGACGTACTGCACTGGTTGAATACAGTAATAGCGGCAAGTATATTACAACACATTGGACCCCGACCGATAGTGATCTGCGCGGAGCTGTTAAAACAGGTAACTATGCAGATGGATATGGTTATGATGTCCGTGTTTTGCCTAGACGTAATGTGATGATTAGCTCATCTTTTACTGGCTGGTCTAACTATATGATGGATTTTGGCAAAATGCTCAGTGATCCCGAAGCGATGAAACATTTTGGCAATACCGTTGTACAGTGGGACTTACATGCACGTCAGCCTAAAAAAATATTTGATGTTCCTGGTGCGCCATTAGAAATTCGTTGTGCCTGGAATCCTAATCATAATTACTGTTTTACAACGACAGCACTGACTTCCAAAATCTGGCTGATTTATGAAGATAAAAAAGGTGAATGGCAAGCCAAAGAAGTCGCTGATATTGGTGATCCTAGCAAAATTCCTTTGCCAGTGGATATTTCCATACAAAGTGATGACCAGATGTTGTGGGTAAATACTTTTATGGATGGAAAAACGCGCGGCTTCGATATTTCCGATCCTTTTAACCCAAAACAGGTCTTTGAACAGAAAATTGGCACACAAGTCAATATGGTGTCATCTAGCTGGGATGGTAAGCGCTTGTATTATAGTTCATCCTTGTTAGCAAACTGGGATAAAAAAGGCCAGGATAATGAGCAATATCTGAAATTATTTAGCTGGGATGGCACAAAATTAACAGAAAAGTTCTCTATTGATTTTATTAAAGAAAAGCTGGGGCGTGCACATCAGATGCGTTTTGGTGCGTATTCTTTGTATGCTTCAAAATCGAGTGAAAAACCACAGGATTTGCTGGCTAAGTTAAATCCATAACTCAATATATAATATTGTAACCGTTCAGATCCCTCTTTGTAAAATGGGAGTTGAAGAGCCTTTTTCTAATAAAACCTCCCCCTACCCCCTCCTTGCCAAGGAGGGGACTAAACGGTTACATAATATTTTCTCCCCTAAGACTGGTCTTTAACCGCGTAGACATAAAAGCATGTTTTTATTCGCGGCTAAAGGCCATTTCTACATTGCTATGGAATGGGCATGAAATAAGTTGAGCAACTGATGCCAAGATTTTTGTTCGTATTCAAGGTGCATAGCGAGCTACGTTACTGTTTGTCCAACACCGAAGACGGACAAAAAGACACGTCAGTTGCTCAACTTATTTCGTGCACGTTGCTATGTAAATCTACACTTATATTGATAGGCATTATTATGCATACAATTATCATCATGCTCATTGGGATCCTGCTGGCAAGTCAAAAGCTATATGCTGAATCTGAACAAGTAGAATTGGCACCCGGTTACAGCCCTTTAAGCTTTATAATCCCTGAGGTAGGCAGCTATGCCTTACCTATTATCGGGGAGGCTGCTGATGGCGAAGTGTTAACGGTAGATTATCAGGCACATCGGTTGCATGAATTAATGGACGACAAGATTGTCCTACTTAGTTTTATTTATTCCACTTGTAGTGATGTCAACGGTTGTCCATTAGCGACTATGGTCTTTCATAAAATTAATCGACGTTTACAGAAAGAGCCAGAATTAGCAGGGAAATTACGTCTATTAACACTGAGTTTTAATCCAGAGCACGATACGCCAGAAGCGATGGAGCAATATGCTGCAGGCTTTAAAAATGAAAAAGTAGACTGGCAATTTTTGACAACACAGTCTGAAAAAAAATTGCAACCGATACTGGATCAGTATCAGCAGGCAGTGCAAAAAATTTATGATGAACAGGGAAATAATACAGGTACGTTTTCTCATATCTTGCGGGTTTATCTTATTGACCCTGAAAAACAAATACGCAATATTTACAGTGTTTCATTCCTTCATG
Organism: uncultured Methylomonas sp.; assembly: GCA_964560255.1. GTDB lineage: Bacteria > Pseudomonadota > Gammaproteobacteria > Methylococcales > Methylomonadaceae > Methyloprofundus. The sequence continues at coordinate 3,149 of CAZLLL010000181.1, read as the reverse complement.
CTGATACGTTAATTAATGATGTCAAGACTTTACTGACTGAAGCGCATACTCAAGAATTTAAAGAAACTAGCAATAAAAATCTAGTGTTTCAGGCTGGCGATAACAAGCAGTACTATAACCAGAAAAATTATCATACTCAGAGCACCGCTTTAACACAGCGTTTGGGGCAGAAGACTGATTTATTAGCGAATATTAACCAAGCTCCTTTAGGCTTACCCACCGTTCCAATGCCAACTAATAACCCCGTTACTGCTTCCAAGATAGCCCTAGGTAGAAAACTTTTTTATGATCGCCGTTTATCGTTGAACAATACTTTTTCCTGCGCGATGTGTCATATTCCAGAGCAGGGCTTTAGTAACAATGAAATGGCGACTGCAGTAGGTATAGAGGGACGTAGTGTGCGGCGCAATAGCCCAACCATTTATAATGTTGCCTATGCTCAGTTATTATTTCATGATGGCCGCGAAAATACTCTTGAACAACAAGTCTGGGGGCCGTTACTTGCGCAGAATGAAATGGGCAATCCATCCATAGGCTATGTCATTAATAAGATTAATTCTCTAGCTGATTACCAGAACCTGTTTAAGCAAAGTTTTTCTAAAGGGCCCGATATGCTGACCATTGGTCAGGCAATAGCCAGTTATCAACGTAGCCTGAACTCAGCTAACTCACCCTTTGATCGCTGGTTTTTTGCTAAGCAAAGAAATACTGTTAGCGCGGCTGTCAAACACGGTTATAAACTATTTACAGGCAAGGCAGGTTGTAGTGTTTGCCATACAATAAATAACAGTTTCGCATTATTTAGTGATAACCAGATGCACAATACCGGTATTGGTTTTCGCGAATCTATGCAAAAACCAGTGGCTATGCAAAAAATACAAGTTTCCCCGGGTGTTTTTATTGCTGTTGATCAACAACAGCTGGCCACTATTTCAGAACCAAAAGCCAGTGATTTGGGGCACTATGAAATTACTCAGAAGCCAGAAGATCGCTGGAAATATAAAACACCAAGCTTAAGAAATATCGCTTTGACTGCGCCCTATATGCATAATGGGTCATTATCGACATTGATTGAAGTTGTTGAATTTTACAATCGAGGAGGCGTGCCGAATGAAACACTGGATTACCGGATTAAACCGCTCGCCTTAAGTACATCAGAAATGGCTGATATAGTCGTGTTTCTAAAAGCACTAACAGGTAGCAATATAGAACAACTGGTTGCTGATGCTTATGCAGCTCCCATAGGAAATTAAGGAGTAGAATGAAATAACTTGCAAACTACTTTAAAGTGAAAGTGGAAGATGCTTCTCTTTTATAGAATATTATCGTTAAAGATACTCTAAGCATTTTTGTGATAGAATCCATATATCAAATATTTTTTTAAGTATTACTTGACTATTTGATCGATTGTTAAAGGTGGATCTAGCCATTATCGTTTCTGAAAGGGAGCAATACAAAAAGAGGCTAGATAATATAAGTCTTTTTGGGCTAAATTATAATAATAACTAAGGAATGGGCACGGAATAAGTTGGGCAACTGACGCAGATTTTTTGTTCGTATTCACGGCGCACAAGCAGGAGCATAGTAAACTACGTCACTGTTTGTGCAGCACTGAAGACGGATAAAAAGACAAGTCAGTTGCTCAAGTGTGTCGTGCATACTCCTAATACTTGAGAAACAAACTTATGCAAACTAATCAACCTGATATTACACAACTGCTTACCGACTGGTTTCAACTGACACAGGAAAATTCATTATATGCGGGTTTTTTGTTGCTCTGTGGTTTTATACTGGCAGTCATTTTTTATAGTATTCGAATTTATTTCTTAAAAAAGCAACACGGTGTTACTGAGCAGGCGGGTATTAAACTGCAAAGTCAGCTAGACGAGACTCTGCAACTAAATACGCTTAGTGAAGAAAAATTTAACGTTGTTGTTGATCAATTAACAGAGGAGCAGCAAATTAATTCAGCATTTGTAGCTAAAGTTGAAGGTCGGAATCAAACAATTATTGAAAATATTAAAGAGTTAGCAAGTAAATTTAATTTAAGTGAAGAGCTTGTCGCTCCGGGGGGCAAGCCTAAAACCGAATTCGTCTGGAAACAACAAGACAATATTCAATTGCAATTAACGCAACGATTGCAAGCGGTTGATGATGAAAAAAACACGCTACAACAAATCTATGATCAAGAAAAAGTACAATTTAGCAAGCAAAATTCGCAAATTAAGCAGTTACAGAAAACACTAGATTTACAGACCAGCAAGGCTACCCAGTTAGAGCAAGACTTAAGTGTGCAAAAGCAGCAACAGCAACAGTTAAAAAGTGAAGCTGAGCAAATTCTGGCAGACAAGTTATCAGCTTTACAGGCAAAACATGATCTTGAGAAGGCCACTAATAACTATGATGAAGAAGCTCCGATCATTCCAATAGAAAAGTCTGATGTTGTTATAAATGAAAGCAGACTAGTTGAGCCTGAGCCAGCAGATATTGAGGAAATATCTGCACCCGAAGAGGAAACGAGTATCTCTCCTGAAAGTGAAGGTGAGCAAGAAGAATTAGAGCCAGATTACACAGAATCTAGCCTGGATATTACTGGAAAATTTAAAAGTTTGTTTAGTAAAAGCAAAAAACAAATGGATGAGCCTGGCATACAGGAGCACTCTGAAACATTAGCGTCTGGTGAAACAATACCAGAGGCTGGAGAAGAAATCGAAGATACAAAATCTAACCTGGATATTACTGGAAAATTTAAAAGTTTGTTTAGTAAAAGCAAAAAACAAATGGATGAGCCTGGCATACAGGAGCACTCTGAAACATTAGCGTCTGGTGAAACAATACCAGAGGCTGGAGAAGAAATCGAAGATACAAAATCTAATCTTGATATCGCTGGAAAATTTAAAGGTCTGTTTGCTAAAAAGAAAAAACAGGCTGAAGAAATCGCTGTTGAAGAAATTATACCAGCAGTTGCAGAGGAACTAATTGATGATAAACCAGAAATTGATCCAGTTATTCCTGAGCCTTCGGTTGAAGCAGATTCTGTTGAAGAAGCTAAAGAGTCTGAATCTGATGAACAAGTGTATGTGCCAGATTATGAAAAATCTAATTTTAGTCTACCGGGGAAATTAAAAAAACTATTCGGTAAAAGCGAA
>CAZLLL010000180.1:0-6403 GCA_964560255.1 uncultured Methylomonas sp. | reverse complement strand
AAAAAAACTGTGTCGCTGCATTTTTCCTCGCTAATAAAAAAGTCCCTGAATGACCTATTTGTGCTGTTCTCTTGGAGACAGCATCAAATCGAAAATATCAGCAACTCCGACCCCATTGATTAAAGCCGAAATATCTCAACGGTTTTTTTCCAACAAAATCGCATTTAATTCCTTTAAGCGCTTAGGTGTGCCAATATCCATCCAGAAACCACGATGCAGCTCACCAGTAATATGATTCCCCAGCATAGCATTTTTTAATAACGGACCGAGAGCGGACTTTTCAGACGCTAATCCGGTGAATAAATCTGGGTGATAAATTCCTATGCCACTATACGTATATTTGGGGGAACCTTTTGCTGTTGCAATTGATTGAGGCGATAACGCAAAATCTCCCGCTGGGTTGTGAGCTGGATTATTGACCAGCACTAAATGTGCTAAAGCAATTTCTTTATGGATTAAACTGTGTAAAGGAAAGTCACAGCTGATATCGCCGTTGATTACTAAAAAAGTTTCGTTGCCCAGTAATGGCAAGGCTTTTACTATACCCCCAGCCGTTTCTAATCCAGTAGTGCCTTCATCGGAATACGCGATATTGGCCTGATAAGCGGAACCATCACCTAAATAATTTCGTATCTGTTCACCTAGATGTGCTAAGTTAATGACGATTTCAGCAATACCAGCCCTAACCAATGCCTCTATGGTATAAACAATAAGTGGTTTAGCAGCGGCTTTTAATAAGGGTTTGGGGATATGATCCGTTAACGGGCGCATTCTTTCGCCACGACCTGCAGCTAAAATCATCGCTTTCATAATACACGCTTGCTAGCAGGTAAAACAGTTTCCATTAACAAGGTATAAAAGTCCTGTAGTTCTGGATAGCGTTGGCTTATGTTAATAACATAATTTAATGTACGCGGAATATCGCCTAGATAGACACTTTTACCATCTCGGATATTAAGGCGTGCGAATATACCGATTGCTTTTAAGTGTCGCTGAATACCCATCAGATCAAAATCGCGTTTAAATTGTTTAAAATCAATCTTTATTAATTGAGCTTGTATTAATTGTTGATAATAAGATTTTAAATATTGTTCAATCTGGGCATCAGGCCAGCTAATATAGCAATCTCTTAACAAGGAAACGGCATCGTAAGTGACTGGCCCGATGACGGCATCCTGAAAATCAATAATACCAGGATTATTGCTAGCAACATACATTAAATTGCGTGAGTGATAATCTCTGTGTACACAGACTTGAGTCTGTTGTCGTGCTGAGTTAATCAATAGCTGATGGCTTGTTTCGATAACAGTTTGTTGAGCAGTACTGAGTGTTAGCTGACATTGCTGAGCAAGAAACCAGTCAGTAAATAATATGAGTTCTGTTTGCAATAAATCTGCATCGTAACACGGCAGACCACAGCTTTTAATATTGACATTTTTCTGCAGTGTCACAAGGCTATTTAATGCGTCGCGATAGAGCGTTGCAGCTGTTGCTTTGTTTAAACAGTCTAGCAGGCATTGTGAGCCAAAGTCTTCGAGTAGCAAAAAACCTTGCTGGGTATTTTGCTGAATAATATTGGGTACATTGACCTGTGCTTGCTTAAGTAGCTGCGCGACTTTAATAAACGGCGCGGTATCTTCTTTATCGGGCGGAGCATCCATAATAATTGAGTGACGCTCTGCGTAGTGTACTCTAAAATAACGTCTAAAACTGGCATCGCTAGAGGCAAGTTCAAATTGCGTGATGTTCAGATTTAGATCCTTAGTGAGCCAATCAAGTATGGCTTTTGCTCTATCGTCGTTTGCTGTGATCATTTCTTTATTTAAAGAGCTGGGAAAAGTAAGGTAAAATGGTCGGTCGTTATTTTATGATATTTTGCCTATTAATGTGGGCTTATTGCAATTTTTCCGGATTTTTAGACTACATGTTGTTGCGTTTATTACTTTTTTTTATCAGTGCGTCAATGATACCATTGCATGTCGCTGAGGCAAATGAGCTTGGCTCGAAGTGTAAAAACACACAAAGTCAGCAACAATGCACGCTTGCTACTGCTGTTAAAGCAGCAGATATAGCTTCAGAAGAACCCAGTCGCTGGTGGTTTGCAAATACCTACGATGCTGCACAAGAACAGGTTTTTAGGCAATTACAGGCAGAGTTTAAGCAAGACCCCTGGAGGATCTGTAGCTTACGCCTAGGTGCCCAGCCAGATTTTTCTTATGATAAAAGCTTACGTGACTCACTGCCGATGAACATTTTGGCTGATAGTAGTGAAATGTTTGATGCCGAACTAATCAGTTTCTCTGGGGGAATTGACCTGCAACGTGCTGATCAACACGTGATGGCAAATCAGGCTGACTATAATCAGACAGCCGGCGTACTAGATTTATATGGTGATATTCTGTATAGCGATTCTGGTATGGCTTTGTATAGTAAGTCTGCCAGAGTAAACTTGTATGATGATAAGGCCGTGTTACGTGATGTGTCTTTTATATTACCGACCTCTCCGATACGTGGCAGTGCGGGGGTAGTCTACCGTGAAAGCCCAAGCTTTAGTCGCTATAAAGATGTCACTTATACCGCTTGTGAGCCAGGTAATCAAGACTGGATGTTGCATGCATCAAGAATGAAAGTCAATGATGAAACGGGGCGTGTCGCTATTAAACATGGCTGGCTGGAATTTAAAAGTATCCCTGTCATGTACTTCCCGTATGGTTCATTTCCAGTCGATGATAGGCGCTTAACCGGCTTATTAACCCCTTCGGTCGGTTTGTCGGGACGTACTGGTTTTGATGTCAGCTTGCCCTTTTACTGGAATATTGCACCCAATTACGATATGACACTGACACCCCGTTATATGACCAAACGGGGGTTTATGATGGGAGCAGATGCGCGCTATTTATGGCATCATTCACAAGGTGAAATTAATGTTGAAGTCCTGCCTTGGGATAAGCTATTTAAGGGGCTTCGCTGGGGAGGAAGTTTGCAACATAGAACTCAATTTACTGAACATTTGAGCATGGATGTGGATGCAAATTATGTGTCTGACAAGAGCTATTTTTCTGATCTGGACGGCACGCTAGGCGTGAATAACCGGAGTCGCTATTTAGAAAGTAACGCCAGCTTTACTTATAGCCAGCCGTGGATGTCATTAAGAACACGGGTGGAAAATTTTCAAAATATAGATCCGAATTCAAGTGATAGTAACGTGCCCTATCGGCGTTTACCTCAGGTTAAGCTGGATATGTTTAAAGGGCTGGATGATTTTCCTTTGGAAGTGGCTCTGGATAGTGAGTATGTGTATTTTCAGCGGCATTTTCCAGATGCAGAGCCAGAAGGACAACGATTTAATATTAAACCTTCAATAAGTTTTCCCTTTGTTTCACCATCAGGTTTTTTTATTCCCAAAGTGGCTATGCAGCATACTCAATATTGGCTGAATGTTAATGAAAAGGGGAATGCAACAAGTTTAAGTAAAACATTGCCTATCGTCTCATTGGATACAGGCTTATTTTTTGAACGTGACTTTAACGCATTTACGCATACCCTTGAGCCACGATTATTCTATTTATATGTTCCTTTTACTAATCAAAGTGAAATTCCTGATTTTGATACTTCTCGGTATGATTTTAATAGTAACCTGTTATTTAGAGATAATGAATTTAATGGCGTTGATAAAACCCAGAATGCCAATCAAATTACGGCGGCATTAACGACTCGATTAGTCAATGAAGGGAGAGACCGGTTAAAATTGACAGTAGGCCAAATTTTTTACTTTGCAGACAGGAAGGTAAATTTAGATAATGACGATAACAAACAAACAAATGCACTGTCTAATTTAATAGTTGAATTTGATAGTGAAATTACCAATGAATTAAAATTCAAATCTGCAATGCAGTGGAATTATGCTGAAAAAAATATAGTTCGAGGTAATGCGGACTTAGGTTATCACAGCCTAGATACTCATCATATTTTTAACGTTGGCTATCGTTTTCGTCGTAATCCGGATAATGATGAAACGCAAAACCAGGTTGTTGCTTCTGCGATTATTCCCGTTTATGACGGTTGGAGTGTGATAGGTTTATATCGCTATTCTTTCTTAGATACCAAGCCTTTAGAATATTTTTATGGTATAGAGAAAGATACCTGCTGCTGGCGATTTAGAGTGATTGGACGGCAATTTATTCGTAGTGGTGAGAGTGGGGCAAAACCAGAAAATTCAGTATTTTTCCAGATTGAATTAAAAGGCTTTACCAGTTTAGGTGACAAGTTAGAAGATTTTTTGTATGACAATATTTCAGGCTATAGAAAGCCAAATTACTAATAACATGAGCATAACGAGTACAAGGAAAATACATTTTATGAGTACGCTAGGTGGACTCTGCCTGGGCATGTTTATCATGTTACATAGTCTTGATTTATCCGCTGCGCAATATCTGGATGGTATCGCTGCGGTGGTTGAAGATGATGTTATCCTTGAAAGCGAACTGGTCAATGAAGCAAGGGCTATCACGCAAAGGTTAAAATCTAATAATGTACAGCTTCCTCCCGACAATATACTGTACAAGCAGGTACTGGATCGTTTAATTATTGATAAATTACAAAGTCAGCTAGCACAGAAAGCAGGCCTTAAAGTTAACGATGATATGGTCGATTCGTCAATGCAAAATATTGCTCAACAAAATGGCATGGATTTGCAGAGTTTTAAAAAAGAAATAGTCAATCAAGGCATGGATTATGGGGCTTTTAGAGAGAATGTGCGTCAAGAAATTGTTATTAACCAGTTGCGTAGTCATGAAATAGGCGGGCGGATAAAAGTATCTGAACAAGAGATTGATCATTATCTAGACACAGAAATAAGTGCTCAAGACCAAAAGGTGAAATATTTATTAGGGCATATTCTGATCTCAGTTTCAGAAGGTGCTTCTGCGGAAGTGATACAGGCCGAAGAAGCTGAAGCACGATCAGTTATTCAGCAATTACGTCAAGGTGCTGATTTTAAAAAAATGGCCGTCAGTGTTTCTGATGGGGCGAATGCTTTGCAGGGAGGTGATCTAGGGTGGCGTACGATTAATCAGGTACCGACACTTTTTGTTGATGTTGTTAAGTCGATGAGCAAAGATGATATATCTGACCCTATTCGTAGTCCTGGTGGTTTTCACGTGCTAAAACTAATGGATAGTACCGGTGTGGAATCTCACATAATGACGGAAACCCTGGCGCGGCATATTTTAATTAAAACTAATGCAATTATTGATGATGACCAGGCAAAAAAACGCCTTGAAGTCATTGCAGGGCGGATTGCAGATGGTGATGATTTTGCTACTTTGGCCAAGGCAAATTCTGATGATACTGGTTCTGCAATAAAGGGAGGAGACTTGGGCTGGGTGGCTCCAGGACTGTTAGTTCCTCCTTTTGAAAAAGCAATGGCTGAATTGGCCATTAATGAAACAAGTAAGCCTGTGCAAACACAGTTTGGCTGGCATATTATTCAGGTATTAAATCGTCGCAGCAAGGATAACAAAGTGGAGCAGGAGAAAAGGCAGGCGCGTGATGAAATTCGTAAAAGAAAAATAGAAGAAGAGACTGGGCTTTGGTTAAGGCGTTTACGGGATGAAGCGTATGTTGATATTCGTTTGGATAGCTTGAATGAATAATAACAAAGCAATCTATACTGAAATAGAAAAGCAATTAAGTCTGGAAAAAAATCTGCGACGCATTATTGCCAAAGAGGATTTAACGGCAAAAAAGGCATTGATTGAAGTCAGTGCTCGCCATCTGGAACTAGATTATCTGGATCTGGCCGCAGCTCTGTTAGTTTTGACTGAACCCAGCCTGACCTTGAGTGATAGTGTTATTAATAAGCTTTCTCAGGAAAAACAGAAAGCGCATGAGTTAATTCATGCGCAAATGGTTCGCTACCGCATTGAAGTAGGGCGTATACATAAAATTACTGTGAATGTAATTAAAGACATTCTGGTTGAAGAAGTTGGTGTAGAGCGGAAAAAAATTGGCTATGTGGATATATTTGAGCACTATACTGTTTTAAGTTTACCACCTGGTATGCCTGCAGACATTTTACAAACCTTTAAAGAAGTAGAAATCAGTGAGAAAAAACTGGATATAAAGCGTTTATCAGGTGCAGGTAAAAAATATCAGACAGATAAGAATTATCGACGCGGAACTCGTAGGCATTATCTGGCAGCTAATAAAAGACATACAGCACAAAAAAATACGTAACCGTTCAGCCTTCTCCTTATCAAGGAGGAATTAGGGGGAGGTTTTATTAGACAAAGGCTCCTCAACTCCCATTTTACAAAGGGGGAGCTGAGGAATGGGAATCAAATAACTTGTGCCTTCTGACTTGTCTTTTTGTTCGCCTTCTGCGTTGCGGAAACAGTTACGT
>CAZLLL010000179.1:0-6423 GCA_964560255.1 uncultured Methylomonas sp. | reverse complement strand
AGAGTACCTTGCCCAAAATATGCTTGTAAAATCTTATAATTAATACCTCTAAGGAATGGGAATTGAATAAGTTGTGCAATTATGACGCAGTATTTTTGTTTGCCTTCAAGGCGCGGTAACAGGCGCATAGCTAGCTACGTAACTGTTTCCGCAACGCAGAAGGCGAACAAAAAGACAAGTCAGAATGCACACGTTATTTGATTCCCATTCCTTAATACTAACGGCAGTTAGGCTTTAGCCTGTAGAAAGGTCTTCAGGGTCAGTGCATTTTTTGGTTACCAGTTTAAGGCGGGACATACAGTAGACTCGTAGCACGGTTTCAGCCCGCCATTAGGCTACCAACTTAATACGGGACAACTCCTTGGTTTTCAAACATCTCGCATGAAAATGGTAGCCGAAAAAATCATTAATGAACCGAGCGGACTAAAGTCCGTTCTACATTAAGATGCCTTATATTTTTATACGTAATAAAGCAGTTAAATCGCCAATAAATTGCTTTTCTAATTTAGCCTGAACAGGTACAAACCAGTGTTGTTCAGATGCAAAATCACGGCATTTAACAGCATCTTTTTCAGTCATAAGAATAGCTTGTGCATCTTTATAGCGAATATCATTTGCACTATAAGCATAATGATCCGGAAAGCTTGTCGTCCGGCAGTTTAGCCCGTATTGCTTTAATAAAGCAAAAAAGCGTGGTGGATTTCCAATCCCCGCCATCGCAGAGCACCTTAAGCCTTTGAATTCAACTAAGGGCTTGCGCTGCTGAGTTTTCATATTGATTGCATAAGCCCCTTCCAGTTGCATCAGAATTTCATTTTCGCAGCTCTCTCCACCATTACAAATAACAAAATCAACTTCTTGAATGCGCTCTTGTGGTTCCCGTAGCGGCCCTGAAGGTAAGCAAAAGTTATTGCCAAAACGGCGTTCGCCATCAATCACCACGATTTCAATATCTCGATGCAAAGCATAGTGCTGCAAACCATCATCTGAAATAATCACATCACAGGCCTCATTTTCAAGTATCAATCTGGCTGCATCCGCTCTTACCGGCCCCACTGCAACCGGACAGCCTGCCTGCTGCGCTATTAATACGGCTTCATCACCCACCAACAAAGCATCACTCTCGGCAGTCACTCGTAATGGCCAGTTTTCAGATTGTCCGCCATATCCTCGGCTAATCACACCTGGTTTAAAACCTTGCTGTTTTAATTGCTGAGCCAGATAAATAACTAAAGGAGTCTTTCCTGTTCCACCTACGGTTATATTTCCAACAATAATAACCGGAACGGGCAATTTTTCGACAGGTTTATAGCCTTTTTTATACATCCAGTGCCTAAATTTAATGACATCCATAAAAATAAATGAAAAGGGCATCAGCCAGGTACCGACAAAATGATCTTTATACCAAACTTCATTTAATAACTTAGCAATTAATTTTTTCATGATAATCATTCTTTTTGTGTTGCAAAGGTAATATTCTTAAAGCCTATACCAGCAGCGATATCTAATACATTAATAGCCGCTTGTACAGGTGCATTTGCATCTGCATTAATAATCAGCGGAAGTTTCTTATTGTTGCTGGCCGCTGTTAATTCTTTAGTTAAATTAGCTAAACTATTATCTTTTAATGCCTTATCGTTAATAAAGTATTGTCCTGCCTTATTAATTGTTAATATCAGTATTTGTCCTTTTTCATGATCAGCTAGCAACTGTCCTTCAGCTTGTGGTAGTTGTACTTTTATTTGCGTCTCTTTACTAAAGGTCGTGGTCACCATAAAGAAAATCAGTAAAAGAAATACCACATCAATCATCGGTGTTAAGGATATCTCTAGAGGTGCATGTTTTTTATTGCGAAAATTCATTGTAATTCGTCATGAGAGCCATGAATAACTGAAATAAGTTTTAAGGATTCTTCTTCCATATTTAATACGTAGGCATCAACTAAGCCATCAAAATAACGATGAAAAATAACGCAGGGAATCGCCACTGTCAAACCAGCCGCTGTGGTAATTAATGCCTCGGAAATACCACCAGCCAATACCGTCGGATCACCCACGCCATGACTGACAATCGCGGCAAAAACCTTAATCATTCCCAATACAGTCCCCAGTAAACCGAGTAAGGGTGTAATATTTGCAATGGTTCCCAGAGTATTTAAAAAACGCTCTAATTTATGTGCGACTTGCCGCCCTGACTCGGCAATGGATTCCTTCATGGCATCACGACCTAATTCGCGGTTCATTAAGCCGGTTGCCAGAATAGTTCCTAAGGGTGAACTATCTTTTAAATGCTTTAGGGTTTTGACATCCAGTTTGTGGGATTTTGCAAGTTTCCAGACTTGCGAGACCATTTTTGGCGGTAAAATTTTGTTCTTACGCAAGCTCCAAAAGCGCTCGCCAATAATACCCATTGCTAAAATAGAGCAAAATATAATGGGAATCATCAATAATCCCCCACTTTGTAATAACTCAAACACTGTCTTTCCTTTTTTTATCTATTAGATTTTCAAAAAAATAATTTCACGAATACTTTCTCTCAAAAAAATATTATCCGTTATGCCAACACCTTCGCCAAAGTAAAAATATGCTCATTTTTTTAAATTTTTTAATATGTAAGCCATTAATTTATATCGGTTGAAAATTGATGTTTTTGGCACAAATCAAAATTTTCGAAGGTATTGTTATGCACATGGAACTTATTTATTTGAGAAACTATATGCTATTATTTCTGCTGCATACTCTTTTAGGCTTTCAACTTAAGACGGGACAACTCCTTTGCAAAATAAGTAGGGTGGGCAGTTTTTTTTGCCCACCCTCAAGTTGAACCTCGGTGGGCAGAAAAGATTGCCCACCCTACAAGTGATGGCTTGTCCCGTCTTAAGTTGGTAGCCATTTATTGCGTGTTACCTTATATTATGCATTATTATGACAATAAGCCTTACCTTTTCCTACCCAGATAGCGGTAACGACATATGCAAAAGCACTTAAAATCGCCGCGAAGCTGTATACCCAGTGCCCATCATAGATATCCCATGCGTAACCACTGTACAAACCACCTAACATACCGCCAAAACCAAAACTGAAACTACTATATAGTGCCTGCCCCTTACCTTGATGATGTTGACCGAAATAATTTTGTACTAAATGTATTGCCGCGACATGCGCGGAACCAAACGTTGCCGCATGTAAAACCTGTGCACACAATAGTAACCCTATATTATCCACATACCAGGCTATCAATAGCCATCTCAAGATAGATAATAGAGCACTAACCGATAAAATTCTGCGTAAAGAAACATACTTTAACAACGGACGCATCAATATAAAAACAATAATTTCCGCACCGGCTCCGAGAGACCAAAGCATACCAATGGCCGTTGTCGAATAATCATGCTGCTGTAAATAAATTGAGAAAAAAACATAATAAGGGCCATGTGCAGCCTGTAACAACATATACACAAACAAAAAAGCAAGCACTTCAGGTTGTTTAATAATTTGCCAGATTCCGACTGAAGCATGACTTGATTTAGCACTTGTTACCTCAGGTATCGCTAAGGAAATTAACCAGATACTACCCAGTAAACCGATCATTAACCAAGGCAATAAATGAATCGGATATAAGTCCAGTAAATAACCGACACCCAACACAGTCACAATAAAACCGATAGAGCCCCATAAGCGTATTTGACTATAGCGATGTGGCTGATCCTTTAAATGATGCAGAGTTGCCGCTTCGAATTGTGGCAATGCAGCATTCCAGAAAAAGCTAAAGCTCACGGTCACCCATGCAAACCACTGAAATGTTTTCTGGTATAAAAAGCCTGCAAACAACAGCATCGCAAAAAAAGAGGCAATACGAATAATACGCAAACTTTTACCCGTATGATCAGCAATCCAGCCCCAAAGATTGGGGCCAATCACTTTGGTACCGACCATTAAAGCCGTTAACTCGCCAATTTCAGCCGCGCTAAAACCATGATCTTTAAGGTACAAACTCCAAAAAGGCAAAAAGCCACCCAGAGTAGCAAAATAAAAAAAATAAAACCCGGATAAACGCCAGTAAGGGATTTTAGTTTTCACTCAGATATTTTGTTATAAATCATAATTCAGATGTAGAGCGGACTTTAGTCCGCTATTACTAGGAATGGACGCGGAATAAGTTGATCAACTGTAGGGTGGGCAAAGATTTTTTTCGTGCTCACCTTTATAAAACACAACCGTTAGCCTATCGGGCATGCTGTCGCATTGCCCAACCGACACAAACATGCGGACTAAAGTCCGCTCTACAGCACAGTATACGAGATTGTCATTAACGCAACACGGGCAAATGCGACTGTACATCACAATTTTGCGCCCTATGTCGCAAAGTGTGATCCATCAGTACTATCGCCATCATCGCTTCGGCAATCGGTGTCGCACGTATTCCTACACAGGGGTCATGACGACCTTTAGTAACCACCTCTATTGCTGCACCTTGTTTATTAATACTACGCCCCGGCAAATGCAGACTAGAAGTAGGCTTTAAGGCAATACTGGCAACAATCTCCTGACCACTGGAAATCCCTCCTAAAATACCTCCCGCATGATTGCTTAAAAATCCGTCGGGGGTCATTTCATCTCTAAAATCAGTACCTTTACTATTCACACACGCAAAACCATCACCAATTTCAACACCTTTAACCGCATTTATACTCATTAAAGCATGTGCCAAATCAGCATCTAAACGGTCAAAAATGGGTTCACCTAAGCCTGGAGGTACGTTACAAGCCATTACATTAACTTTAGCACCAATAGAGTTCCCTTCTTTACGCAAGGCATCCATATAGCTGACGAGTTCTGTTTCTTTGCTGCTATCAGGACAAAAGAACTGGCTATTTTCCATGACAGCCCAATCTAGCTTTTCAATTTTAATGGGGCCCAATTGTGCCAAATATCCACGAATTTCTATCCCATATTGTAGCTTTAAATATTTTTTTGCAATGGCTCCTGCCGCGACGCGCATCGCGGTCTCTCTTGCAGACGAGCGACCGCCACCGCGATAATCTCTAAAACCATATTTATGATCATAGACATAATCAGCATGGCCTGGGCGATAGGTTTCAGCAATATTGGCATAGTCTTTAGAGCGTTGATCGGTATTTTTTATCAACAAGCCAATCGGAGTTCCTGTTGTTTTACCCTCAAAAACACCTGATAAAATCTGTACTTGATCCGCCTCACGTCGTTGTGTAGTATGTCGTGAGGTTCCAGGTTTACGACGATCCAGATCAACTTGCAAATCTAATTCTGAAAGATCCAGACCAGGTGGACAACCGTCTACAGTTGCGCCCAAAGCAATGCCGTGACTTTCGCCAAACGTTGTCACCGCAAATAATTTTCCTATTGTATTACCTGACATACTTAATCCAGTGCTTTTTTAAATGATTCATTATATGCAAAGACTTGTTCAGCGGTTAATAAAAACACCCCGTCACCGCCCTGCTCAAAATTTAGCCAATAAAATGGCACAGTAGGGAATTTTGTTTGCAACGTTTGTGCGCTACTGCCCACCTCTACAATTAAGACACCTTGCTCGCTGATATAATCTGCAGCACCAGCCAAAATCTTAATCACCAGATCCAACCCTGATTCACCTCCGATAAACCCCATTTCTGGTTCGGCATGAAACTCGGCAGGAAGCTGTTCCCATTCGGCAATAGCAACATAAGGCGGATTAGAAATGATTAAATCATATTTTTGTGCTGGCAATAGCTTAAATAAATCAGCCTGATGCAATGTTAACTGCTCTTCTACTTCATGCCTGGCTACATTAATTTTAGCAACTTCCAGGGCTTCTGCTGATAAATCGACTGCATCAACCTGTGCATTCGGAAAAGTATAGGTACAAGCAATGGCAATACAGGCACTGCCAGTACATAAATCTAATATATTATGTATACCATCAACCTCAAGCCAGGGTGAAAATTGCTCAACAATCAATTCGGCAATCGGTGACCTAGGAACCAGAACTCGCTCATCCACATAAAAGGGCAATCCGGCAAAAATAGCTTCATGTGTAAGATATGCAGAAGGAACTCGAGTTTCAATGCGACGATTAATCAGCTCTAAAACCCTGATTCGCTCATCATATGTTAACTGCGCGCTAAAATAGCACTCTGCAAGGTTATAAGGCAAATGCAGACTATGTAATACTAAGGCGGCAGCATCATCCAAAGCGGTTATTGTACCGTGCCCATGAAACAATTTTGCTGCGGCAAATTGACTTGCCCCCCAACGGATATAATCTCTAACTGTTTTCAGCGTTTCAGTGATTGGTTCAGGTGTGTGTTGCATAAACTAATATAAATGATAAGGGCAATGACTAAAAGTCACTAAGGGAGATGGAAACAAATAATCATCCAATATTGCGAGTCTTTTTGTCCGT
>CAZLLL010000178.1:0-6427 GCA_964560255.1 uncultured Methylomonas sp. | reverse complement strand
ATTCCTAAGATAGCATTTTTCATCGTATGTCTGGAGCAGTGACAGCAAATAAGGAATTTTTCCCAATGAGTTTACGTTACCAAATTAGTGTCAGAATTTTATTAATTTCACTGTGTATCCTTTTTCTAGGGGGAGCTATTGGTGTTTGGCAAGCACGGCAGGCGGTGAGGAAAGAAGTAGATTCTTCTATTAAGCTAGCCTTACAGCTGATTAAGATAGGTATTGGTACAAACAAAACCCATCAAACAGACTGGGTGTTTCGATTAAGTAGCCTAGAACAAACAAGGCATTTAAATATGCAGATAAAAATACCTTCGGGAGAATTAATCAACATTTCTCAACAGCATCCACGGAATGAACAAGATGAAACGCCTCCTGACTGGTTTATTCGCTTAGTCGTCAGTAAATACCCAAAAGTTGAGTATCCAATCAATACCTTTAACAACAAAGAGTTGGTGCTCATTATTCAGGCCAACCCAATGGATGAAATTGTAGAAGTCTGGCAGGAAAGTATTACTTTTTTGGTTACATTATTTTTACTGGTTTTACTGACTTTTCTTTCTGTTCATCTAGTGTTTAATAAGACCTTGCAGGAGATTAAATCTATTGTTGATCATCTGAAAGAAATTGAAACAGGCAACTATCAGAAAAAATTAGATGATTTTTCAACCCAAGAATATGATGACATTGCCAAAGCTATTAATCATATGACGGATGTGCTGGATAATACAGAAAAACAAAACAGGGCATTGACTCAGCACTCTTTGGAAATTCAGGAAGAAGAAAGGCAGCATTTATCTCAAGAATTACATGATGAGTTTGGACAATCATTAACGGCCATTAAAGTTATGGCAGTGACTGCCGCGCATGAAAAAGCAGATACTGAGAAAATCACCACCTCTATTATTGAAATTTGCGATCATTTAGTTGCAGTTGTTCGCTCAATGATGAAACAATTACATCCTTTAATATTAACAGAGCTAGGCTTGAAAGCAACGCTGGAAGACTTGCTTCACCATTGGGAAGTCAGGAATGCGCCCACTGTGTTTACTTTACATTATGATGATACAGTGGATCAGATGAATCGAACTATCGTGATACAAATTTTCCGGGTGATTCAGGAAAGTCTGACCAATATTATCCGCCACGCAAAAGCCAGTGAAGTCAATATCAGTCTTCAGATCAAGTCTGATTTAGATACGCTAATTTTATCAATTACTGATGACGGGGTAGGCTGCCATCTTGATCAAATACAATCTGGGTTTGGTCTTTTGGGCATGAAAGAAAGAATAAAACTGTTAGGCGGTAATTTTGAGATACAATCTCAAGTTAATAAAGGTATGCAAATTACAGCAGAAATCCCCCTATTATGAGTAGTAAAATAAAAGTGTTGTTAGTCGATGACCATGCCGTAGTAAGGGCAGGGTTTAAGCTATTGCTAGCCACTTCATCTAATATAGAAGTGATCGCTGAAGCAGAGCGCGGCGAGCAAGCTATTCAACTTTATCAATCCTGCCAGCCGGATATTATCGTACTGGATTTATCCATGCCCGGTATCGGAGGCTTAGAAACTATCAGACGTCTTGTGCTGCGGGATGAAAAGGTTAGCATCCTGGTTTTTAGTGTACATGATGAACAAGTCTATATTAATCGAGCTTTGAAGGCAGGGGCTAAAGGTTATATTACCAAAAACAGTGCTCCAGAAATTTTGTTGGATGCCATAGTCAGTATCCAGCAAGGACAGAGTTATGTTGAGCACGGGCTACTAAATAAAACCATCGCTGAAATCTCAGAGCATGATTATCAGAGTATCATTCAAGCATTTTCGGCGCGAGAATTTGATGTCTTCCGTTTATTGTCCAAAGGTTTAACGACGCACAAAATAGCCGGTGAATTGTGTTTAGGCTATAAAACGGTAGCAAACTACGTCACTCAGATTAAGAAGAAACTACAAGTATCCAGTATTGCCGAATTAGCTCATATTGCAATATTACTAGGAATTATGAAGCATTAAGGAATATGAATTTTATAACGTATACATTTGACTTGTCTTTTTGTCCGTCTTCTTTGTTGCTGCAACAGTTACGTAGCCTGCTATACGCCTGTTACAGCACTTCGAAGACGAACAAAAATTCTGCGTCAAATGCATAAGTTATTTTATTCCTATTTCTAAAAGGAAAAATTCCTGCATAAAAGAAAGAATCATTCCCATTACAGCCTTTGGTTTATGTTTGATAATATCAAATTTCTACAGGGTTGAACATGAAACTAAGCATGCTGTTTTTTATTTTCTTTACAGTGATTTCTATGGGGGCTAATGCTCATGGTCCTACACCTAAAAAGGCCGATAAAAGTATTGTTATTAATGCATCTATTGATAAGGTTTGGGATGTGATAAAAAACTTTGATAAAATCTCGGACTGGCATCCTGATGTACTATCTAGTGCAGGCGATGGTAAAAACAAATCCGGCAGCGAGCGCAGCATAACGTTGAAAAGTGGTGTGCTAGAAGAAGGCCTGGATTATTATAGTGGCACTGATTACGAATACAATTACCGCTTAAAAACTGAAAATACAGATGTCTTTCCAGTCAGTTCTTATACGACAGCTATTCAATTAATTGCTGAAGGTGATAAAACAAAAGTTAAATGGAAAAGCCGTTTTTATCGAGGTGATACGGGTAATACACCTCCAAAAAGATTAAATGATGAATCGGCTGTTAAGGCAATGAATAACTTTATTTTAAATGGACTGGAAGGCTTAAAAGCGGAGCTGGAAAAATAATTATGTTGCGACTAACTTTTGCCTTGTTACTGTTTGCTTTTGCTGGCATTGCAACGAGTGATCCTTATTTTTATATCAATCAGCAGCAGGGTGAAAGTATTAGTGTTTTTAAACGCACTGATTTTTCATTAAAATCCACAATCCCTACACTTAAAGGTCCAGCAGGCATCGCTATCAGTGCTCATAATCCATGGCTTGCAGTAACCTACCCTGAGCAAGGGATAGTCAGTTTTATTGATACTGAAAAACTAATTCCCTTAGAACATATTAGTACCGGAGGAAGTCCCTTTGGTGCTGTTTTTGCCAATAAATTACTTTTTGTTAGCGACTGGGCTAACGATGTCGTTAAGGTCATTCATCCTGGTATGGGGCGGGTGATAAAAAAAATCCCAGTTGGAAAATCACCCGCAGGGATAGCGACAGATTTTTGTGAATCCCAAGTCTGGGTCTTAAACAGAGAGAGCGATAGTGTCTCTGTGTTAGATAGCCATCACTTTGGGGTTATTAAGACTATCGCTGTTGGGCGCGCGCCTTTTGCTCTAGCGATAGATAAACGGTTTGCCTACATAGCTAATTCTCAAGGAAATACCTTGAGTATTATTGATTTAGCCCGTTTAACTGAAATAAAGCGAATTAAAGTCGGACGTATGCCTTATGGTGTTGCTGTAGATCAAAAGCTGCATAAAGTGTTTGTGAGCAATCAACTGGAAAATACCGTGAGTGTACTCGATTCTCGGACTCATAAGCTCATTAATGTTATAAAAACTGGGGCATATCCTGAAAATATTGCTGTAGATGAAGAACATCAGCATTTATTGGTGTTGAATTGGTTTGATGGAAGTGTGAGCGTGTTTGATAGTCAAACGAATGAGGAAATAAAGCGGATTAAAGTGGGTGACGGAAGCCGGGCTTTTGGGCAGTTTGTCGGGAAATATATAACATGTTCAGCAAATGAAAAATAATCAGTAATCATTTTCATGCTTTTTATTTTTTATAAAAAAACGAAGATCGGTTGAGTATATATTCCCATATTACGCAGGATTTTTGGTATCCTGTTTAAATTCCCTGGTAAAACTCGGTCATAGGGTAAATGTAAAAATAATCTATTGAAATTAAATAATATTTTGTTTTCATACTTTAGAGTTACCAGGGAATTTAAACAGGATACGATTTTTGTTCATCTTCAAGGCGTAGAAATAGGCGTATAGCAGGCTACGTCACTATTTTTACAACGCGGAAGACGCGCAAGGTGGGTATCTTGCGGCTACCAACTTAAGGCGGAACACCAGTAATATAAGCTGGTTGAGGGCATCCATGTTATATGCGCCTTGCGAAAATTATTTGAGTGCCCCAGCTATTCAAGCTGTCCCGTCTTAAGTTGGTAGCCTATCTTACGTAATGTGTTATTAAAAAACTAGTTCGATCTTTTCTCGGGTTGTATTAATCCATGCCGTGTTGCCATTAACGTATACTCAGCAATAGTTTTAACCTCTAACTTGTCTTTAATAGCTGTGCTGTGATTACAAACTGTTTTATAACTCAAATGAAGCTTTTCCGCCACTTCACGCGGAGTACTTCCATTAGCTAATAAGCAAAAGACATCAAACTCGCGTGGCGAAAGCAGTTTAATTTTATATTCATCGTCTTGTTCAGTAATCAAATTAACTGCGAGCTGTTGTGCCATTGTCGCTTCGATATAGGTTTCTCCTTGTGCGATAGAACAGACAGCCTTTACCAAGGTCTCGGGAACGCTACTTTTACTGATATAACCCTTTGCACCTGATTTAATAGCACGCGTAACATAAATGAGTTCATTATGAATACTAAAGACTAGTATTTTACATTGTGGGTAACGACTAATTAACCGACGAATACATTCCAGCCCTCCCATGCCTGGCATAGATAAATCCATAACGACCACATCGATAGGCTGTTGCATATAGAGCTGACACGCAGCTTCACCGCAATCTGCTTCATAGACTTTGCCTATTTTTTCCGATAAAGATAAGTAAGATTTATACCCTTCTCTTACGACTGCATGGTCATCAACAAGCAATACACTGACTTTCGTCATAACTAAGTCTCAAAAAAACACTTATCATGACCAACTCTGATTTTAAATGATATAGGAGCTTTTCCTTTTTATAAAGACCTGTGCTGTATCAGGAATTCTTCCTAGCTCAAGCAACGATATATTCCTGCCTTATTTGTTATTTATTCCGTATTCAAGTGGCTGCCAGACGCATAAAATATGTTCGAGCATTTGCCAATTCACAGTTAACTTGATCAGGTGGCTTTTTAAATGATTTGGTAAATGCTTTTCTAAAATAAAAGTCAATCTGGAGGAAATATGCAAATTAAAAAATTTGCTCGGAATATGGGAACTACTCTGCTGGTTTCTAGTGCATTACTTACAGTGTCACAACAGGCTAGCGCCAATAAAAGATTAGAGGATTTGTCAGAGCAGAATACCAATTGGGTGATGCAGACCAAAGATTATAAGGCCAGTCATTATAGCAATATGTACCAGATTAATATTCAGAATGTACATGACCTGAGGCCTGTCTGGTCTTTTTCAACGGGTGTTTTGAATGGGCATGAAGGTGGGCCGTTGGTAGTTGATGGCATTATGTATGTTCACTCGCCTTTTCCGAACAATATTTTTGCGATTGATTTAAACGAGCCAGATAAAATTTTATGGGAATACAAGCCTAAGCAAAATCCAGCAGCACGTGCAGTTGCCTGTTGTGACGTTGTGAATAGAGGTTTGGCTTATGCCCCCGGGACTAAAGATTACCCACCAACTATTTTTCAAGATCAGCTGGATGGGCATGTTGTTGCCATCCATGCTAAAACGGGGAAAATGATCTGGAAAATAGAGAACTCTGATATTGCCATGGGTTCAACCTTAACCTCTGCCCCTTTCGTTGCTAAAGACCTCGTGATTGTTGGTAGTGCGGGTGCAGAGTTGGGTGTGCGCGGTTATGCAACGGCATACAACATCAAGGACGGCTCGCAAGTATGGCGAGTATATGCAACAGGTCCGGATGAAGATATAGGTATCGGGAAAGGGTTTAATGATGACAACCCGCATTATGGACAATTTGGTTTAGGCACTAAAACCTGGGAAGGTGATGCCTGGAAAATTGGCGGTGGTACTAACTGGGGTTGGTATGCTTATGATAGTGATTTAGAAATGCTTTACTACGGGTCAGGGAATCCTGCACCGTGGAACGAAACCATGCGACCCGGTGATAACAAGTGGACAATGACCATTTGGGGGCGTGATGTTAATACTGGTAAAGCAAAATTTGGTTATCAAAAAACACCTCATGACGAATGGGATTATGCGGGGGTGAACTACATGGGGCTGTCTGAGCAAATGGTTGATGGAAAAATGACTAAATTGCTGACCCACCCAGATAGAAATGGCTTGGTTTATACTCTAAATCGTGAAAATGGTGATCTAGTTAACGCATTCAAAATTGATGATACTGTTAACTGGGTTAAAAAAGTCGATCTAAAGACTGGGCTGCCCATTCGTGACCCTGAATATTCAACCCATATGGATCATGAAGCGAAAGGCATCTGTCCGTCTGCCATGGGTTATCACAACCAAGGGATTGAATCTTACGACCCTGTT
>CAZLLL010000177.1:0-6453 GCA_964560255.1 uncultured Methylomonas sp. | reverse complement strand
AGCGAAGTGATGATTTTTAGTCCCTGATAGGCGACAGGGCACAGGCCAAAACCAATATAATGCGATAGCGCGCGGGGGAGGCAAGAATTGCATTACGAATGGCCGTCCAGCCACAGGCGCGCCTGACTCATCCGGAGGGAAAACGAATCTTGGTTCTATTGGCAGGCACGTAAAAAAATGGTCTCCTTAGACACCAGTTTATTACAGGAGACATGTCTGCCGTAAGCCAGGTAGTCAAAAGAAAAGCGGTGACTAAAAAGGAGGCATGGAGGCAGGACCTAGTTGAGCGTAAAGGTAAAAAGTGTGCGGCCGTTGCATTAGCCAATAAAACTGTGAAAACAGCGTTTGCCATGCTCACTCAGGGAACAGGAGCAAGTTGACTGCGTGAAGCATTAGCAATGTATACTTTGCGAAATCACGACTGTGGATAACATTCAGTTATTAGAAATCTACAGCCGAGACCACGTAAAGTATAGATGCTGCCATCTGTTAACCTAAAATTTTTTCTGATTACCCATAACTCTCAGTCATACACCGTTTTTCTGCATGCATCTAGCAGGAACCTCGTAGGTTCAACACAAATTCTCGATAAAAGACTTCAGGAATAATTACTTATTATCATACTAATTCTTCAGTTTTTATTCAGCTACGACTGGGAGTTTTACGTGCTCAGGAAATATTTAGTAGGGCATTATTATATAAAACAACTAGCCTCTGCATTAGCTTCAGCTTGTTTCAAACGCTTTTGTAGGTTTTTAGACTGTTTTGGATCACGGAAAACAGCACCATTTTCTCCAGGTGTACTGTGAAGCATAGTAAACGTTATTGCCGCTTCAAACTCTTCAAAAGTTAATACTTCAGCGATTTTATCGATTTTGCATCCACAATTATAGCGGGGAACATAATCGTAAAGGTCGGCCTTATGCTTGGCAATACAATTAAAAACATATTCAACGCGATCACGGGTTGGATAATTATGCATGACAACGATTTCTGTCTCTGATGTTTCAATTTCAACTAATTCTTTTTCAGCAGTTGTCGAGCAGCCTGTTGATAGAGCTAAGATAAAAGCAAGGGAGAAAAATGAGAAAATATTTTTATTCATAAAGTTAATAAACATGAAGTAATCAAGGTAAAATAAGTCTTCATTTTATCACTGTTTTAATTAATTGGATTTTTAATGGATATTTTGCACGCTGCTGTATTAGCTGTTTTACAGGGATTGACGGAATTTTTACCTATTTCAAGTTCGGCACATTTGATTTTAGTACCCGTCATATTGGGCTGGCAGGATCAGGGTTTAGCATTTGATGTCGCTGTACATGTAGGGACATTAACAGCAGTTGTTGTTTTTTACCGTAAAGATTTAGTCATCATAATGTCAGCATGGCTAGGGTCTATTGTAGGTAAAGGATTGAATGAGGAAGCAAAATTAGCATGGTATGTAGGCTTAGGAACAATACCTGTGGGCATAGCGGGTATTAGCCTAACAGATACAATGCAAGAATCGCTACGGTCACCGATGGTGATCGCCGGGGCAACAATCGTGTTCGCATTGTTATTATGGTATGCTGAAAAGCGGGCAAAGGAGCAACGTGATATCATAACTTTATTAGATGCTGTATTGATCGGTCTTTTTCAAGCGATTGCTTTAATTCCCGGAACATCACGCTCAGGTATTACCATTACAGCAGGGTTGTTAATGGGTTTAAAACGAGAGTATGCGGCTAGATATTCTTTTTTATTATCTATTCCGGTGATTGCCTTAGCAGGTTCATTGAAAGCCTTGGAACTGTACATGTCTGGCTTAGAAATTCTATGGGAATATATGTTTCTAGGTGCTGCTGTTTCAGCGATAGTTGCTTATTTAAGTATTGCCTGGTTTTTAAAATTGCTCAATAAAGTAGGTATGATACCTTTTGTCTGGTATCGACTAGTCTTGGGAGTTGTCTTGATCAGTGTATTTTCCGGACAGGCGTAGTAAAACGAAGACCGCACCCGCACCTCCCTCTTTTTGGCTGGCAGAACAAAATGCTTGCACTTCCTGGTGTTGCCTTAACCATAGATTTATATCATTTTTTAAAACGGGTAAGAGACTTTCAGAACGATATCCTTTGCCATGAATAATGCGTACGCAGCGGTAGCCATCCTGTACGCAGAAGTGTAAAAATTTGATCAGTTCACGCTTGGCTTCTGCGCTGGTTAAACCGTGTAGGTCCAGTTCAGCATCCAGTCCAAAATGACCACGACGCATTTTTTTCAGTATGTTTTTTTGAAGTCCTGATGCAGTATAATTTAAGGTGTCTTCCGCCAGTAAGGTAGTGATAGGTTCTGTTTGAGCGAGCGTCAGCTTATCTGCAGAAAAGGGAGATTTTTTTTGGGGATAAGGTTTTGGCTTTTGAGTAGGCACGATACTACGTTTATCGGAATTGACTGGGGTAACTTTGCCTATTGTGTCAAGAAATAATTGAGTGTCTTGATTGTTTTCAGGTTTATCGGGCACGCGAGCTGTTTTTTGTTGATTTAATTGTTAATATTAACATTTTTATAGAATTTAATAAAAAAATGCACATTCTATTAAGTAATGATGACGGGTATTTAGCACAAGGGCTTATTGCTCTGGCAGATGGGATGCAAAAATTTGCTAATATTTCTGTCGTTGCACCCGATAAAAATCGCAGTGCGGCAAGTAACTCCTTAACCCTGGAAATGCCTTTGCGTTCTCAGGTAACCTCAAATGGTTTTATTAAAGTTGATGGAACGCCAACTGATTGCGTGCATTTAGCTATTACCGGGTTGTTAGAAACTGAACCGGATATGGTCTTTGCCGGTATTAATCATGGGGCCAATCTGGGTGATGATGTACTCTATTCGGGTACCGTTGCGGCGGCGACGGAAGGGCGATTTTTAGGGCTTCCAGCAGTTGCTATTTCACTGGTTAATAGTGACCCTCAACACTTTGATACCGCTGTTAAAGTGGCCGATAAAATTTTACAAAGATTATTAGAACAACCTCTGGAGAAGGATATTCTATTAAACATTAACGTTCCAGACCTTCCCTGGTCTGAAATTAAAGGTTTTCGATCCACTCGTTTAGGTCAGCGACATAAAGCTGAACCCGTCATTAAAACCAAGGACCCAAGAGGCAAAGTTATTTACTGGGTAGGACCACCTGGTGCAGAGCAAGATGCTGGGCCAGGTACAGATTTTTATGCGGTAAGCCATGGCTATGTCTCTGTTACGCCACTACAGCTAGATTTAACACGCTATGATTCACTTGAGACTCTTAAAAATTGGTTACCTTTATGAAAATGAAGCAAACTGATGGCATTGGAATGACCTCTAGACGTACCCGAGAGCGCATGATAGATCGTTTAATTGAGCAGGGAATTACCAGTCATAAAATTCTTGATGCGATGCGTCATGTGCCCAGGCATTTGTTTATGGATGATGCTTTATCCAGTCGGGCTTATGAAGATACTGCGTTACCGATTGGTCATCGACAGGCGATTTCGCAACCTTATATTGTTGCTAAAATGTCTGAATTATTAGTGGATCAGCGACCTTTAAAAAAGGTACTGGAAATTGGCACGGGTTGTGGCTACCAGACAGCAATCTTAGCGCAGTTGGTTGAATATGTGTATACCGTAGAACGTATTTATCCATTGTATAAGCAAGCGAAAAATAGATTGTGGGAGTTAAATGTTCGCAATGTTAGCTATCAACATAATGACGGGGGATGGGGGTGGCAAGAAAAAGCACCCTTTGATGCAATTCTGGTTGCAGCAGCACCCTCTGAAGTGCCGGAGAAGTTATTAGAACAAATGGCAGTTGGCGGTATTATGCTAATTCCAATAGGTAGAGAAAGAGGTGTGCAGGAGTTACAGCGCGTTTTGCGCACAGAGTCCGGATATGAAATAGAATCTCTGGAGCCTGTTAGTTTCGTACCGCTAGTGTCTGGCTTGAGCTAATCAGTGATTGTAGAGAGTTCATTTAATTTCACAAAACGTATGCAAGTTTATATTATTGAACTAAACGCTGTTTGTGCGTCGTTGTCGTGGTCTTTAGTGACAACGTAAATTGTCACCTATTTTTCTCTTTGCGCCATTAACCGTTTAGGAAGGGGCCTGAAATAACTTGAGCAACTAGAATAGCTGCCCCGAAGCAAACCATAAAATAATACGTTATGATTTTTTATCGTAAATTTAAGGATGCGGTACAGGGATTGCATTATCGTAACGTGCGAAAGAATTCGCACCTACAGAGCAATACCACCGCCAAAAACAAAAATCACCATGAAGAACATAAAGGAAAACAAAGTGTTACCTATTATAATAATATCACCTGCAATAACCATATAACACATTGATTGAAAACAACTTCATGACCTTCATGATGAAAAATTAATTTAAATTTGGCGAAGGTATTGACAGAGGCGCAGTATACTTCATCCGCGTTTCTGATATAAAGAGTCGATGCTCAGGGGCTAACTACAAAATATCAAGGCGTTACAACAAACACACTCCAAAGAAAGGTTTAGCTTATGTCAGAACAAGGAAATAATCATTTATTTTTAAAAACATTTGCTATCGGAGGATTTATAGCAATTCTTGTCTATTTTTTTCATCCGGAAACTGGTCCCTTTAGCCACGGCTTTCTCATAAAAACTTGGCATATTTTTTAATTTACATAACATAGTGATATTTAAGGTTATTTATTTTTAATGTCATTGAGTTTTATTTTTCAATCATCATTTTTTATAGAAAATTAATGTTAATACTCGATGCTCCAGTTTTTGTAGTACGTTGATTTTATTATCTATTTTTAATTTCGATTAAATTATGTTTTCCTTTAAGATCAATACTTTAACTTTTATTTCAACAAAATACGAGGTCCTTCAAGCCCAGTTATAGCTGAAAACTGGAACATCGAGTAATAAATTCTGTAATGCCTGCTTTTATTGATATTTGTAATCTGGACAAATATCATGCCAGTTTTTTATGAGAAAGCCGTGCCCCTTTAGCCTAGTTATAAATGGCGAACCCGTTGCCGACCCTCTTATTCGGCTGGCAGCTATACCCACACTCTTATTTACTTTGCTATTGACTGCGATATTAATGGTTGTGGCCTTTTTGGGCATCGGTATGTTTATGTTTCTCATCGCATTTGTATTTGTAATGCTGTGTTTATTACTAGTAGCTCCTTATTTCTGGCCTGTATTAGTTATTATTTTTCTGCTCATTTTATTGATGTCGATGGGTGATACTCAAGGCAGATAATTTTTTTTATGAATATTTTTAAGCGCGCTCGGGTTATTTATATTTTACATCGTCATGCTATTCATCATGATTTATGGACAACTGTGTATCATAAATTGCCCTGTTTACAGAGTATGAGTGCAGTTGAAAAAGCTCATTTACGAGAATTGAGTACACTTTCGCTGAAAATCAGGGAAACGGAGCTTAGCGAATGCGTAGGTCGGAGGAATAGCGTAGCGTTTTCCGGCATTTTTAGTGTTGCCGACGTTATGGAGTGTATCTTGTGGTGGAAAACGCTACGCTATTCCACCCTACGCTGTCTTTACAGCAATTCAGAGTATTTTTATTAAATCTAACAATCAATTGCTTACGTAATAACAAAAATATTTTTTCAGCTATTTTTTATAGGAAAAGCTGATTTTTCGTCACTTCTACGTTATTCAAGGAAATAGTCTCAATGAAAAAAAATCTAAACGCAATCACAAACGGGCTTTGCAGCAACCGCTAAAAAAAGACAAAAAGCGTCAGGCAAAATTAGAAAAAGGGGCTATTTTGGCTCAGAAAAACCATAAAGCTGAGCTGGTTTACCAAATGTATTCCACTATCACCCATCACTTTCCTGAACTTTTTGACTGGATGCGTGAAATAGAGGATTGCCGCAAAAAAAAATCTAAACTTGAACTGGCAGCGCATTTGACCGCCTGCCTTGCGATGTTCCTCTTTAAAACAGAATCCCGCAATGAGTATAATCAACGCCGTAAAGACCTCCCATTTCAAAAAAACTATAAAAAGCTGTTCGGCTTTCCCATGCCTCATGGAGATTCTGTACACAATGTCATTGAACGCTTGAATGAAGCTCAAGTCGAAAAACTCAATCAAAAAATGGTGCAGACCCTGCTTAGACGGAAGGTGTTTCATAAAAGCCGCTACCGTGGACATTGGTTTCGGATTGCGGTAGATGGCACGGGTGTTGTGAGCTTTAAGGAACAACATTGCGAACAATGTTTGTATCAGACTTCCAAAAAGGGCAAAAAAACTTATTCGCATAAGGTGCTGGATGCGCGCCTGGTCACGCCAAACGGCTTTTCCATTTCGGTTGCGAGCGAGTGGATAGAAAACCCTGAAAATGAGGAGTATGACAAGCAGGACTGCGAGCGCAAAGCCTTTAACCGCCTGGCAGTCAAACTGAAAAAAG
>CAZLLL010000176.1:0-6459 GCA_964560255.1 uncultured Methylomonas sp. | reverse complement strand
GTATTCACCCCGTTTCAAACGTTTAGAATTGATGCATATCAGTATATTTTGTCATACAGGGTTTAATACGCGGTACGCATGAAAGACATATCTCGTTCATTAGTGGAATCTTATGTTTATTGTATTAAAGCATAAACGTTTGGACGGGGTGAATACCCCGTCCAGCATCAGTATATTCAAGTCATTCACCTCAGTGCTTTGCGAGACGGGGTATTCACCCCGTTTCAAACGTTTAGAATTGATGCATATCAGTATATTTTGTCATACAGGGTTTAATACGCGGTACGCATGAAAGACATATCTCGTTCATTAGTGGAATCTTATGTTTATTGTATTAAAGCATAAACGTTTGGACGGGGTGAATACCCCGTCCAGCATCAGTATATTCAAGTCATTCACCTCAGTGTCTATATAATAATTTGACATAATTAGTTGCTATCCCACAAGTTTCATCTATATTTAAGGATAATCAATAAATAATTTAGTATTTTTTATGTCTACAACTTCATCAGAACTACAGTTTAGTGGTTTACTTAAATGTATCGTAAAAGAAGGCTTATTAACTGAGGCAGAAGCTGAAACTCATAGTACAGCGGCTAGAACCACTAAGACTCCACTCATTAGCTATTTAGTTAATAATCAACATATATCGGCAAGAGCAATTGCAACTCTTGCAGCGACTGAATTTGGCTTGCCATTTTTTGATTTATCAGCACTTGATAAATCATTCTTACCTGTTAATTTACTCAGTGAAAGTCTGATGACCCAGCATCATGCTTTGCCTCTTTTCAAAAGAGGAAACAAACTATTTATCGCTTTATCTGATCCTACAAACTTTAAGGCGCTGGATGATATTAAATTTCATACTCGCTTAAATACAGAAACAATTTTAGTCGAAGAAGATAAACTGGTTGTCATCATTGAGCAATTTCTTGAAGCGAACGATACCAGTATGTCTGATATTCTGGATGCAGATTTAGACAATATAGACCTGTCAGATGGTAGTGAAGAAAAACAAGTAGAGAATATCAATAGTGAGGTTGATGATGCCCCTATCGTACGCTATGTCAATAAAATATTACTAGATGCCATTAAAAAAGGTGCCTCGGATATTCACTTGGAACCTTACGAAAAAACGTTCCGCATTCGCTATCGAAGTGATGGAATGCTGCATGAAGTTGCCAGCCCACCGTCTAATATTTCTACCCGACTTATTTCGCGCATTAAAGTAATGTCTAAAATGGATATAGCAGAACGTCGCGTACCACAAGACGGGCGTATCAAAATGACATTATCCAGAAATAAAGCCATTGATTTTCGTGTTAATAGCTGCCCTACCTTGTATGGTGAAAAAATTGTACTACGTATTTTAGATCCCACCAGCGCACAGTTAGGTATTGAAAAACTAGGATTTGAGCCTGAACAAAGTAAGCTATTTCTGGATTCAATTAAAAAACCTTACGGCATGATACTGGTGACTGGCCCTACAGGAAGTGGAAAAACAGTGTCGCTTTATACTGGGTTGAATATACTTAATACCATCGAACGCAATATTTCGACAGCAGAAGACCCCGTTGAAATTACTGTGGAAGGTATTAATCAGGTTAATATGAATCCTAAAGCGGGTTTGACCTTTGCTGAAGCTTTAAGAGCCTTTTTACGCCAAGATCCTGATATCATCATGGTGGGGGAGATTCGTGATCTCGAAACAGCTGAAATTGCTGTTAAAGCGGCACAAACCGGTCACCTGGTTTTATCTACGTTACATACCAATGATGCACCGCAAACATTGAACCGCTTACTGCAAATGGGGATTCCTGCGTTTAATATTGTTTCTTCCGTTTTACTTATCATGGCACAACGACTTGCGAGACGCTTATGTGAACACTGTAAAACCGACTCAAAATATCCAGATGTCACCTTAGAAGAAGCCGGTTTTAAAAAAGAGGAAATAGGCGGTTTTACTGTCTACAGAGCAGTAGGATGTGACAAGTGCAATGATGGTTATAAAGGACGTGTTGGTATTTATCAAGTCATGCCCATTAGCGAACAAATGCGTGGCCGTATTCTTGAGGGTTGTAATGCCATGCAATTAGGAGATCAGGCAGCCTCAGAAGGGATTAATGACTTAAGGCGTTCGGGCCTATTGAAAGTGATGCAAGGAGTGACATCTATTGAGGAAATTGACCGAGTGACTAGAGAATAATTATGGCTGAAAGTACAGAACAAATTGACTTTACCTGGAAAGGTAAAGATAAAAAAGGCACAGTGGTCACAGGTGAAATAGCCGCCTATAGTGATACCGCTGGACGAATGGAATTACGTCGACAAGGCATTCGCGTTATTTCTATAAAGAAAAAACCAAAATCATTATTTTCTAAAGCTAAAGCAACGATTACCACTAAAGATATTGCTATCTTTGCCAGACAACTTGCGACAATGCTGGAATCCGGTGTACCCTTGGTGCAATCTTTTGATATTATTGGCAAAGGCCATGAAAACCCCAGTATGGCAGAATTGTTGCTGGATATTAAAGTCGATATAGAAAGTGGTGACACACTTGCCGAGGCATTTAAAAAACGCCCACTTCAGTTTGACGAATTATTCTGTAATCTTGTTGAAGCCGGTGAGCAGGCTGGAGTATTGGAAAGTCTGCTAGATAAAATCGCAACATATAAAGAAAAATCCGAGTCAATCAAGGCAAAAGTCAAAAAAGCGTTAACTTATCCCATCGCGGTCGTTGTCGTTGCTTTTATCGTGACAGCCATTTTACTTATTTTTGTTGTGCCTGTTTTCAAAGAACTATTTGATAGTTTCGGTGCGGAATTACCTAGCTTTACTTTATGGGTGATGGGGCTTTCAGACTGGATGGTTGCCTACTGGTATTATGTCGTCGGCGGTGTGATAGGCACAGTCAAAACTTTTGGTTATTTCAAAAAACGCTCAAAAAAATTAAATTATTTTTTAGATCACCTAATGTTAAAAATACCTATCATTGGCCTTATTCTTAATAAATCTGCCGTCGCACGTTTTGCGCGTACTTTAGCAACCATGTCTGCTGCCGGGGTTCCTTTAGTGGAAGCACTCGAATCAGTGGCCGGAGCTACCGGTAATATCGTTTATTATACTGCCGTCATGCAGATGCGTGAAGATGTTGCAACAGGTCAAAGTATGCAATATGCCATCTCTCAGACTGGCTTATTTCCGCATATGGTTGTACAAATGCTGGCTATTGGCGAGGAGTCTGGGTCTATTGATAAAATGCTGGATAAAGTTGCCGATTTTTATGAAGAAGAGGTGGATAATCTGGTCGATAACTTAAGCAGCTTAATGGAACCTTTTATTATGGTTATCTTAGGTACTTTAGTGGGTGGTTTAATTGTTGCCATGTATTTACCTATCTTCAAGCTGGGGGCGGTAGTGGGTTAACAAATCACGGCCGCGAACTTAAAACAAGGACATACGGCAGAAGTAGGTCTGCATAGGAATGAAACAAAATAACATGTGCATTGACTGCCATCTACTAACTTAGGAATGGGCACGAAATAAGTTGAGCAACTGACTTGTCTTTTTGTCCGTCTTCTTCAGTGTTGCACAAACTGTTACGTAGCCTGCTATGCGCCTTGAATACGAACAAAAATACTGCGCCAGTTGCTCAACTTATTTCGTACCCAGTCCTTAACTTATTTTTTTAACCTCCTTGTCCTTAAGTCTATATGTCATCTTATTCTTTTATACTCAATTCACCATTATTACTCGGCCTGTTCGCAGGTCTCTTCGGGTTACTGGTAGGAAGTTTTCTCAATGTTGTTATTTACCGTTTACCGATCATGATGCAACGAGGCTGGAAAAAAGAATGCCAGGAGTTTCTTGAATTACCTATTACTGGTCAGGATGCTAAGCCATTTAGTCTGGCACTACCAGGTTCTCACTGTCCTGAATGTGATACAGAAATCAAAGGCTATCAAAATATACCCGTGCTTAGCTACCTTTTTCTAAGAGGTAAATGTGCTAACTGTCACACCAGTATTTCATTGCGTTACCCTCTAGTCGAAATCTTTACAGCGGCTTTATCTGTCGTCGTCGCTTATCAGTTAGGTGGGCAAATCGAAACGCTATTTGCAATACTACTCACTTGGGCACTGATTGCTTTGAGTGGTATTGATATTGATCAGCAATTACTTCCAGACAATATTACTTTACCTATGATGTGGCTGGGCTTATTCTTGAGTCTGTTTAATATTTTTACTGATCCGGTTTCCAGTATTATCGGTGCCATCGCCGGATACATGATTTTATGGACAATTTACCAGGCATTTAAACTATTGACGGGTAAAGAAGGCATGGGTTATGGCGATTTCAAACTACTTGCTTTATTTGGAGCCTGGTTAGGCTGGCAATATCTCCTGCAAATTATTCTGATATCTTCAATAGTCGGTGCTATTATCGGTACATCCATGGTCATTTTCGTAAAACGAGATAAAAATGTCCCCATCCCCTTTGGCCCATATCTGGCTATTGCTGGCTGGATTGCCCTCATATGGGGTGATAAGATTAATACCCTGTATTTAACGACTGTTGGTTTACAATAATTAAGGAATGTGACAATATAACTTGAGTATATGGCTTGTCTTTTTATCCGTCTTCTTTGTGACGTAAATAGTTACGTAGCCTGCTATGCGCTTATTTACGCACCTCAAAGACGAACAAAAATCCTGCGTCAAATGCACAAGCTATTTCACTCCCATTCCTAAGTATCAAAAAAGCATAAATGCCATTTAGGTTGACACGTTAAATAATTAAATACATGTATAAAGTAGGTCTGACAGGCGGCATTGGCAGTGGAAAGTCCACTGTCTCTGATTTATTCAAACAACTCGGCACTCCGGTTATAGATGCAGATAAAATTGCACACGCACTGGTTATGCCAGGACAAAAGGCACTTAGCCAGATCAGTCACTACTTTGGCCAGCGTTACATCAACACCGATGGCTGTTTAAATCGTGCTAAATTACGTGATACCATATTTAGTAATGCTGAAAAAAAGCATCGACTAGAAAAAATTATGCACCCGCTTATTTATGCAGAAATAGAACATCAATTAGACCAATTAAATAGCTTTTATTGTATCATTGCCATCCCCTTACTTATCGAAACAAAGATGCAGTCGCTGGTTGACCATATACTCGTCATCGACTGCCCTATGGAAATACAAATTAATAGGGTAAAATTAAGGGATAAATTAGATAATGCACAAATTACAGCGATGATTAGCAGCCAGTTAAGTCGAACTGAGCGCTTAGTTCATGCAAATAGCGTTATCGACAATAGCAAAGACACGACTTTTCTGAACCCGCAAATTAAACATTTACACCAGCAATTTACTAAGCAAACAAAGTGACTACAGAATATATCAACTACGAATTTCCACTCAATGAACGCATGCGTATATTCATACGCCTGGAACAACTTTTTTTACAGCTTGAACATTTTATATCTGGCACAAATATTTGGGATAAACGCGCCACAGTCAATACCTTGGTCGAAATTCTACAAGTGTTTATTCGCCACGATTTAAAAGCCGAAACGCTTAAAGAATTAAAGCGCCACGCTTATAAACTTGATCAGCTATCAAGCCGCGAAGGGGTTGATCCCAAAATGTTACATACAATTCTGGACGAGTTTAATTCAACCAGTGAAGCACTTTATGCAGAAAGTGGAAAAATTGAACTTGCTAGCATGAAAAGCGATTTATTTGAAACCATCACCCAACGCAGCAATATTCCCGGAGGAACCTGTTCATTTGACTTACCTTCATTGCACTTCTGGCTAGAACAAGAATGCGCAGTACAACAAAAAGACTTACAGGAATGGGTTAAACTATTTACACCCATTCGGACTGCAATTGAATTAATTTTGAATTTTATTCGCTTAAGTGGCACTGAAACGGATGAGATAGCTCACAAAGGATTTTATCAGGCGACATTAGATCAGACACAAGCTTATCAAATTGTTATCGTTAAGCTATTAAGATCAACGCCTTATTTTGCAGAAATTAGTGGTGGAAAACACCGTATCACCACACGTCTTATGAGTCCTGCAAAGGGGACTACCAGGCCCAAACAGACGAGTACTGATGTCAATTTTATACTAAAGTATTGTATTTTATAATCTGGATTTACTACCTTCTGGATAACAGCAGAGAACGAGTACAAAAATATTTTTCAGCTGCATAGGAATGGGAATCAAATAAGTTGCGAGTGAGGCACAAACCCCAACAACTATGACTGTGTATTTTGTTGGGGTTTGTGCCTCACCCGCAACCTACGTTTTTACATAGATAGCCTACAAATGTTCCCTCTTTAAGGTCACTCGCAATAAATAAACTCCCCATATTATGCAGGATTTTGGCTACCAACTTAATACGGGACAACTCCTTTGCAAAATAAGTAGGGTGGG
>CAZLLL010000175.1:0-6473 GCA_964560255.1 uncultured Methylomonas sp. | reverse complement strand
GGGTCAAATTCATCTCCCACCCATTCTCGCATTTCTTCATATTGCTCATGTTCTGGATTGTCCAGAATAGCTAATAAATTAGCATACCCCCAGATGCCACCACAATCCTCAGGTGGACACGCGCGTTTACCTGTTACGCAGTAAGGTAGTTTTTCATCAGGGTCAGCAGGAAGAATTTTTTCGACAACGACCTTAAGTGCCCAGCTGTCGCCAAAGTCATATTCATAAATTAAACTATCTTTTTCAGATTTGAGTAAATCATTCAACTGAAACAGGCTTTCATCTTTTACATTAAAATCTAATTCATCATCTCTGATGCCATAAAATTCTCGGTCTTTTGTTATAAACTGATGTAGATGATAGTCTGACCAGCCCATGGCGATTTGTATGCTACGATGCAGTCTATCTAATGTAATATCACCAGGGACTAATAGCCGCCGCCAGATTGGTGGCTTAGAGCCTTCTAAAGATATTTTTAATTGATAGGTATTCGGGAGTTGTTCCATAGTCATTTCTAGTGTAGATGCGAAGCCAGCCAGCGTTCTGCCTCTTCCAGCTTTAATTTTTTGCGTTTGGCATAATCTTCCAGTTGTTCGCTGGTAATTTTCCCCACATTAAAATACTGCGAGTCTGGATGAGAAAAGTACCAGCCACTGACAGCTGCTGTGGGATACATGGCAAAACTATCCGTTAATTCAATGGTGGTATTGGCTTTGACATCCAGTAACTCAAATAATTTTGCTTTTTCAGTATGGTCAGGACATGCTGGGTAACCTGGCGCCGGGCGTATACCTTTATACGTTTCTTTAATTAATTCCTCATTGCTGATCTCTTCATCATCTACATAGCCCCAGTGGTTTTTACGTACCTCAAGATGCATATATTCAGCCAGTGCTTCGGCTAAACGATCTGCGAGGGCTTTAAGCATAATGGAATTATAATCATCATGGTCTTTGTCAAATTCGGCTAATTTTGTTTCTATGCCTATGCCAGTTGTTACTGCAAAGCCGCCTATATAATCTTTTTGTCCACTGTCAATGGGTGCGACAAAGTCAGACAGACAATAATTAGGTCGCCCGGGGGCTTTAATATTTTGCTGGCGTAAATGATGTAACGTTTCCCGCTTTTCTGAGCGCGATTCATCAGTGTAAAGAATAATATCATCACCTTCGCTATTAGCAGGAAAGAAACCAATGACTGCCTTAGCTTTTAACCATTGTTCAGCTATGATTTGCTTAAGCATTTTCTGAGCATCTACAAATAACTCACGCGCATGTTTACCCACTAATTCATCATTTAGAATGCCCGGATAACGGCCTGCTAATTCCCAGGTCTGGAAAAAGGGAGTCCAGTCAATATAGTCCACTAGTTTTTCGAGCGGGAAGTGATCTACCACCTCAATGCCTAATTTTCTGGGAGGTGTAGGGGTATGGTTTTTCCAGACGTACTTATTGGCACGTGCGGCTTGTAGGTTATGTTGTTTGGTTTTTGCTTTACGCCCCTTATGACGTTCGCGTACGGTTACGTATTCTTCTTTTATCCCTGCAATATAGGCATCTCGATGTTCATCGCTAAGTAAATTAGATGCAACACCCACAGCCCGAGAAGCATCAGGGACATAAATGGTTGCACCGGCATAATGCTCTTCAATTTTAACAGCCGTATGCGCGCGTGAAGTCGTTGCTCCGCCTATTAACAGAGGAACGGTGAAGTTGAGACGCTGCATTTCTTTGGCCACATGTACCATTTCTTCTAAAGAGGGGGTAATCAAACCGCTTAAGCCGATAATATCGACATTTTTCTCTTTGGCAACCTGTAATATTTGTGGTGTCGGTACCATCACGCCGATATCAATCACTTCATAGTTATTGCATTGCAAGACCACGCCAACGATATTTTTTCCAATATCGTGCACATCGCCTTTGACTGTTGCCATCAGGATTTTTCCATTGGTTTTAATCTTACCTGATTTTTCGGCTTCCATAAACGGCATTAAGTAGGCGACCGATTTTTTCATTACTCGTGCTGATTTGACTACTTGTGGTAAAAACATCTTACCTTCACCAAATAAATCACCGACCACATTCATGCCATCCATTAAAGGGCCTTCGATAACATGCAAAGTTTTTTCAGCTTGTAGGCGAGATTCTTCGGTATCTTCAATGATAAAGTCAGTAATCCCTTTGACTAAAGCATGTTCCAGACGCTTATTAACGGGTAATTTACGCCATTCTAAATCTTCTTTTTTATTAACAACAGCATCGCCACGATACTTTTCCGCCACCTCTAAGAGTTTATCAGTACCTTCTGCATCGCGATTAAGCACCACATCTTCGACGGCATGACGTAATTCATCAGGAATATCCGCATAAATAGTTAACTGCCCAGCATTGACAATTCCCATATCCATGCCAGCTTGCACTGCATAGTAAAGAAATACTGCGTGAATGGCTTCGCGCACCAGATTATTGCCACGAAAAGAGAAGGACACATTGGAAACCCCCCCTGAAATCATTGCATAAGGACAGCTGCGTTTTATTTCACGCGTGGCTTCGATAAAATCAACACCATAATTGTTATGCTCATCTATGCCTGTGGCAATCGCAAAAATATTGGGGTCAAAAATAATATCCTCAGGCGGAAAACCAACTTGCTCAACCAGAATTTTATAGGCACGCTGGCAAATAGCTACTTTTTTGTCAAAAGTATCCGCCTGTCCTTGCTCATCAAAGGCCATGACAATCACAGCAGCACCATAACGGCGAACAAGCCGCGCCTGGTGGATAAAATTATCTACCCCTTCTTTCATGGAAATGGAGTTAACAATTCCCTTACCCTGTATACATTTTAAACCGGCTTCAATAATCTCCCATTTAGACGAATCAATCATAATAGGGACTTTGGAGATATCCGGTTCGGAGGCGATCAGATTAAGAAAATGCACCATCGCTTCTTTAGATTCCAACATGCCTTCATCCATGTTGATATCAATAATCTGTGCACCATTAATGACTTGCTCGCGTGCGACATCCAGAGCAGTGTCGTAGTCTTCATCAACAATCAGCCGTTTAAAGCGAGCAGAACCTGTCACGTTAGTGCGCTCCCCGACATTCACAAATAACGAGTCAGCACCGATGGAAAATGGCTCTAGCCCTGCCAGTTGACAACGAGTTTCTAGTTCTGGTATTTTTCTTGGCGGATAAGGGCTCACCACATCAATAATCGCTTTGATATATTCAGGAGAGGTACCGCAGCAACCACCAATAATATTTAAATAACCATTTTTTGCCCAGTCACCAATTTCCGCCGCCATATCTTCAGGCAATTCATCATATTCCCCAAATTCATTGGGTAGACCTGCATTGGGATGTGCTGAGATATAAGTCTCCGCATGATTAGCCAGTTCCTCTACATATTGACGCATTTCCTGCGCACCGAGTGCGCAGTTAAACCCTATTGAAATAGGCTCAATATGGCTCAGAGAATTCCAGAAAGCAAGCGCAGTTTGTCCTGAAAGTGTTCGCCCTGATGCATCGGTAATAGTGCCAGAAATCATCACCGGCAGTTCGATACCATGCGTTTGAAAATAGCTGTCGATAGCAAAAATTGCTGCTTTGGCATTGAGTGTGTCAAAGACGGTTTCAATTAATAGAATATCGGCGCCACCATCCACCAGACCTTTTACTGCTTCGCTATAGGCTTCAACTAGGGCATCAAAACTGGTATTGCGAAATGCAGGTGCGTTGACATCAGGCGACATTGATGCCGTTCTATTGGTTGGCCCTAGCGTACCTGCTACAAACCGTGGCTTGTCTGGTGTCTGTAGTGTTGCTTCTTCTGCCGCCTGTTTCGCTATTTTTGCCGATTCGAAATTAATCTCATAGGCCAGTGATTGCATATTGTAATCTGCCATTGCAATCGTTGTAGCATTAAAGGTATTAGTTTCGATAATATCGCAACCGACATCCAGATAGGCTTTATGAATCGCTTTAATAATATCTGGCTGAGTCAGCGATAATAAATCATTATTACCTTTTAAATCAGATTCCCAATCACGAAAACGCTCCCCTCTATAGTCCAGCTCCTCTAAATGGTAGCCTTGAATCATTGTGCCCATTGCACCATCTAAAAATAAAATGCGCTGCGCAAGCTGTTGGCTTAAAAAATCTTTTTTATTCATAAAGGTCACGTAAGGTCGTGCTATTGGGGTTGCTAATTTGGGTTAAAAATGTTTTACTCAAAACTGTTTTTTCTGATTAAAATTAATAAGGGTTAAATATGTCCAAACCGACACTTAAACAGGTGATACAAAGCGTTTTAGCGGCTGCTATTGGCGTTCAGAGCAGGAAAAACCGAGAGAGGGACTTTGAGCACGGTTCATTATCTAGCTATTTAGTGGTAGGCGCAATTGCAACGGCATTATTTGTCTTAATATTACTCGCTATTGTCTCGTTTATTGTTTGATGCCTTAAGGAATATGACAATATAACTTGCGAATTCCTAGATACCAACTTAAGACGGGACACCAGTAATATAAGCTGGTGGAGGGTATCCATGTTATATGCGACTTGCGATAATTATTTGAATGATCCAGCGACTCAAACTGTCCCATCTTAAGCTGGTAGCCGAATTCCTAAACAAAAAAGCCTGGGCTAAACCCAGGCTTTCGTTCAGAGCTTGTCCTTATATTCTAAAGATAGATCAAATTAACTAGTTTTGAAGCTGTTTATAATGCCAGTAAACACATCGGTAATACCGCTGGTGAGATTTTTCACATTAAGCTGTTCTTTTAACATGTATTTTGTTCTAATAAATGCAACAGAAAGCCACGCCATAAAGAGTGGTAATAGTTCAAAAAGAACCCCGAAGACAGGACCGAAGAAACCTTCCTGGATGCCTCCACCAGTTTTTCTAGCCCCTATATCAGTTAGATCCCGGTCATAATCCCCCCCAACATCCGCACTGAAAACATCAATTATTACTATATTTAAATTATAAAAAAGTATCTGTACGACAAAGAACAAAAGCGCAGCCCCTCCAGTCCAGATTAGGACGTTACCGATTTTTGCCCTTGTTGCTGTTTTGAATACCCAGATTGCAATTAGTATTGCTAATACACCACCAAACATTGTTATCCCCTTAATATTGTTGTTATTTTTTTGAAACACAATCCCTACAAGATTATTTTGATCTTGCGTAACGTGAACTACACAGTATCAAGAACTGAATATTATAAACATCTAGGCTTTAATATAGCAATTTATCCTCAAAAATTAGTTTTATTATGCTTCCTAAAAGGAAATTCTGAGGGACTGGCTAGTCAGTGTTTAGCAGAAAATAATGTAATATTTGGTATTGCAATTTTTTTTTAATTTTTATCTGGTTTTGAGCATGAATGCTTGATAGTGGCTCACTCTACAGCTATATTCAAGCATGGATTTCAAAACTGGCACATATCGCAGTGCGATAATGCTAAATCCAACAGTTTTTACAATAGTGATTGCTGATTTGGTTTAAGCCTGTTTATAAACAATGCTAAAAGCATTCAAAACTCTGATGCCATAGTGTTCATGCATAATATACCTATGTATTGCCTGTAGCATAAATTGGCTTATTTTCAACAGTAAAACTAAAATATAAGCGTTCAACTTAAGGCGTTAAGCAAGAAAATCTTGACTTCAATAATGCATCTAGTATTATATTAGGTTCATTTACTGTCATATCGTAATGACGTAATAACTATAATAATTCACAAGAAGGTAGAACACACATGGGTGCAATATTAGACGTAACTGAAATGTTAAAAGAGCCTGCGGGCATGGCCGTTGCAGCAGTTGTTATCGCAGGTGGTTATTTCTTCATAAAGTGGGTTTTCGCAGAGCCTACTGACGAAGATTAAGTAAAAAGCTTTTAGCCTTACTTGAAAGCCTGTGAGTTTTTAACTCACGGGTTTTTTTATGTCTGACGAAAGGGGTCAGTGTTATTTATTTTTCCTCTTTTCCAGCCTGACTAGCCTCCTTGTGACCGTTCAGTCCCTTTGCATCATTCGTGTATATTCTTTATTGATATCCACTTTCTTTTAATAACGCTTTTGCTGCTTTTTGATTTTTTTATCGGGACTCCGTTTAAAAGCATTGCGCTGATAGTGATGCCTTTGATCTATTGCCAACCAATCCATACACCCTCTTAACTTAATTGTAGTAATTTTCACAAAAATTATAAATCATTCGTATCCATAAAAAAGCTCAAAAAAAGAGGCTCTTAAATTTCTCAAAAGATTTTTGCATATGCACAAGTAAATAAGCCATTTAATTTCATATGCTTATAGATTTCTCTTGTTTTTGGTTGTTTTTAGGCACTCAAAAATCACTTTAAGCCATTGTATTTATTAGTTTTAATTCTTGGACAAGCTCCTAGTGCCCTGAAATGTCCAATAGAGTAGATAGCCCCAGATAACACCTGTTACATTAAGC
>CAZLLL010000174.1:0-6499 GCA_964560255.1 uncultured Methylomonas sp. | reverse complement strand
AGACGGACAAAAAGACTCGCAATATTGGATGATTATTTGTTTCCATCTCCCTTACACTGGTTATAATATTCAGTTCCTCCAGTTAACAACAATATTGGCTGGTTTACCAACACACACGAAATAAACTGAGCAACTGTTGGTGCGAATTTATTCGCACGGTTCAAATTTGATTATAACGTGTGACTAAATCCTCACCCACTTAGGAATGGGTACGACACATTTAAACAACTGACTTATTCCACACCCCCCATTCCTTAGCTTAATTTTTTTCCCGGAATATGCTTATATACACGCTTTATTTATGCCCTTAGAATCACCAATTCACCAGCCTGATACTTTATTGTCACTGATCATTCCCTGCTATAACGAAGAGGATGCCATAGCAGAAACTGTAACGCGCCTTAAACAGTTCTGCTCTGAACTTACTGCTCTTCAAACTGAGCTGATATTTATTGATGATGGCAGTCAAGATCAGACACTGTCCTTGTTACGAGATTTCGCAGCTCATGACCCTCGCATTAAAGTCATCTGCTTTGCCAGAAATTTTGGTCACCAGATTGCGGTGACGGCGGGTATTGATGCTGCTAAAGGTGATGCAATCGTGCTCATTGATGCAGACTTGCAGGATCCACCCGAAGTCATACATCAAATGCTAGAAAAATGGCAAGCAGGATATGATGTTGTTTATGGCACAAGAACAGAACGCCACGGAGAGTCCATTTTCAAACGTAGTAGCGCTCGAAGTTTTTATCGCCTACTCAATAAGCTCTCTAATGTCCCTATTCCACTTGATACGGGTGATTTTCGTCTAATGAGCCGCAGAGTAGTTGATACGCTTCGTGTGATGCCTGAGCAGGATCGTTTTGTACGCGGTATGGTCAGCTGGGTTGGGTTTAAGCAAATTGGCATACCCTATACTCGCGCTGAACGCCTGGCAGGTAAAAGCAAATACCCTTTGCGAAAAATGCTCCGCTTTGCGACTGACGGCATCCTGTCCTTTTCAACAAAACCCTTACAAATATCAATTGCTCTGGGCATGTTAGCCGCCTGTATTGCATTAGCCGGAATTATCTATGCCATTGGTATGCGTATTTTCACTGATATATGGGTTGAAGGCTGGACAGCCTTGATGATTGCGATTCTTTTTCTCGGTGGCGTACAGTTGATTTGTGTCGGTATACTGGGCGAATATATCGGTCGAATTTACAATGAAGTCAAACACAGACCTCTGTATATTGTTGAAGAATATCTAGGCTTTGCTGACGACGAACCCACTTTATCTCGCAGTCCAACTCTTAAACACAGATGAAAGCAGGACATATTGTTCGAGCAGGTTTGGGTCTCAGCTGTGCAGCTTTTTTTGTTTGGCTGATTGCTAGGCAGGTCGAAATAACTGAGCTAGGCAATGTATTTCGCAACACCACTCTCGGCTGGGTCGGTGCTGCACTCGTCGCATTTTGCACTGGCTATGCATGCCGTATTGGCAGGTGGCGTAAAATGCTATCTCAAGACAACGCAGAACTTTCCTGGATGCAATGCGCCGGGCCATTGCTCGCAAGCTTTGCGGTCAATAATGT
This sequence comes from uncultured Methylomonas sp., assembly GCA_964560255.1. Lineage (GTDB taxonomy): Bacteria > Pseudomonadota > Gammaproteobacteria > Methylococcales > Methylomonadaceae > Methyloprofundus. The sequence goes on along the minus strand of CAZLLL010000174.1, from coordinate 4,922 downwards.
GTTACCCTTTCGTTCAGGCGATATCATGCGCGCATTTGCCTTTAATCATCACCTAGGCACCAGTTCTGGCATTATACTGGCTTCACTTTTCGTCGAGCGCTTGCTTGATTTGCTGATGGTTATCTTATTGCTCGCTAGCGCACTATCGCTGTTCAGCATAGACCTAAAAGACTTTGCAGGTCTAGGCAGTACTCTATTAATACTAATATCATTACTCATCTTATTACTGTTATTGTTCCCTAATCTGTTTATGCCTGTTGCACGATTTATGAATCTACTGATCATCAAACTGGCTCCTCGCCTAGGAAAAAAATTAGAGACTGAAATCAATAAAGGCATCAATACGCTGACACAACTTGCTGAAAAAAGATTAATGTTAAAGCTTCTTTTCTGGTCCTGTGCGGTATGGCTGGCAGAAGGTACAGTGTTCTGGTGTGCCGCTATGGCATTACCAGGAGTTGAGAACCCTTTAGCTGGCTGGCTGGCATTACCCATTGGCACCCTTGCCACATTAATCCCCAGTACACCGGGTTATATGGGGACTTTCGACTTTTTTACCATCAAAGCAATGACCGCTCTGGGCAGTACCACGGCAGTATCTACCGCTTATGCATTACTGGTTCATGCCCTGCTCTGGGTTCCTCCCACCTTAATTGGCGGCCTATATCTTTTCTTTTTTAATATACAAAAATCGCGTAAGAAAAATCTGTATGACAATTAATTCACAGCCGCATATTGCTATTATTGGTGCTGGTTTTACTGGGCTTGCTGCGGCTTATGAACTCGCCAAACAAGGTATTTCTGTCACTGTTCTTGAAGCAGAAGCTGAAATTGGCGGCCTTGCTGCTGCATTTGATGTTCAGGGAGAAAAATTAGACCGATTTTACCACCACTGGTTTACAAATGATCAGCATGTTATGCAACTAATCGATGAATTAGACCTAAATGATCATATTAGTATCAACCCAACCCATACCAGTGTTTATTATGCTAATCATTTTTTCAAATTATCAACTCCCTGGGATTTACTTAATTTCACGCCTCTGTCATTCTGCGATCGTATTCGACTAGGACTACTTGCGCTACGCGCGAGGCGCATAAGAAACTGGCAAGACTTAGAAAATAAAACCGCAAAGGAGTGGTTAAAAGAACTAGGTGGTGAAAATGTTTACCGCATTGTCTGGGAGCCATTGCTAAAAGGAAAATTTGGCTCCGTCGCAGAACAAATTTCTGCTGTATGGTTCTGGAATAAACTAAAATTAAGAGGTGGCAGTCGCGGCAAAGGCGGAGAAGAACGCTTGGCTTACTTTAAAGGCGGCTTTGTTGCACTCGCCGAGGCTTTAGCAAAGCGTATTCAAGAGCTAGGAGGGCAGATAGAAACCAACGCAAAAATTTCGGCTGTTTTACCCGCTGATAAGCAGTGGAAACTGATAAGCGCTACAGACGAATGGATCGTAGAGCATGTGATAGTAACTACCGCTCTGCCGATAGTCGCAGGCTTCATTCAGGCATGGGCTCCAGATGAATATCTCACTCGGCTAAGGCGCATTCACTACTTAGCTAATGTGTGCCTAGTACTGGAATTGAAACACTCGCTTTCAGAAACTTACTGGCTAAATGTTAACGATCCAAGCTTCCCTTTTGTCGGTGTCATTGAACACACGAATTTTGAACGCGCAGAAACGTATGCGGGACGACATATTGTTTATTTATCAAAATACTTACCTCATACTGATGCGCTGTACCGTATGAATGCAGATGAAATGCTGGATTTTGCCTTACCCCATTTGCAAAAAATGTTCCCCGCGTTGAAACGAGAATGGATACTTGATCACCATGTGTGGAAAGCCCGTTGGTCACAACCCGTGGTAGAAAAGCACTACAGCCAGCTCATTCCTGACCAGGAAGGGCCACGCGACGGGCTTTATTTATGCTCAATGGCGCAAATATACCCAGAAGATCGTGGCACAAATTATGCCATACGTGAAGGACGACGTATTGGCACACACCTGGCAAAAAAATCAACGCTAAATTCTTGTAAAACATGAGCACTCAACCAGGCCAATTCTTTGCTGATCACAATAAACCAAGCTCTCTTGGCTGGTTTATATTTGTTATCATTATTGGCACTATCATACGCTTAGCTATTGCACACAGAGGCTATAATTTTGATATCGCCTCCTATAGAATCGTTGCTGATATTGCTGCCCATGATGGCAATGTCTATGCAGAGACGCAACGCTATAATTATGGCCCTATCTGGTTTTATATACTCTCCTTTCTTGACACCCTGCCTTTCCCCATCTCTGATCCTTTACTCAGCTTACGCTGGAAGGTTAGCGCATTTTTAACCTTGACTGATATAGGCATAGCCACTTGTCTTTATCGGTGGTATGGATTTAAAGTCGCCTATTTATTTTTTCTAAACCCCATTTCAATTATTATCAGTGGTTACCATAGTCAATTTGAAAACCTGGCTATTTTAATGGCTTTGATCAGCGTTAAAAACATGGATAGAAATACGCCTGACACATCGATAACAACTTTATTAACCCCCCTGCTATTACTAGGTTTGTCCCTATCAATAAAGCACGTACTATTTCTTTTTCCTCTATGGCTAGCCTTTAAAAACACTCGCTGGCGCGATAAGCTATTAACAATAACGATACCCTATATTCTCTTTTTAGCTACTTTTCTTCCCTTTCTGCCTGAAGGAGGTAAAGGAATACTCCATCATGTTTTTTTATACCGTGGATTTGCCAATGCACCTTTCTGGGTAGGCAGTGCTCCCAGTGTTATTGTCGATAAGCTCCCCATGTTTATTTTATTTATAGGCACGATCATTCTTCTTGGCCTTTTAATACGCACTAAAAAACCGCTTGAAAGTCTATTGATATATACAATTGCATTACTTGTATTTTCTTCCGCTATTGCTAATCAATATCTAGCCATCTGTATTATTGCCATATCTGTACATTGGAATATAATGTACGCTGTTTACAGTATCGTCGGTACTCTTTATCTTTTAGCGTCAAATGATGGGCTGCATATTAAATTATTGCAGCATTATCTCGGTGGTAATGGAAATTCTAGTGTGATTGGCTATAAAGAGCTTATGTTTTTATTATTTTTAGGCTTGCTTCAACAGTTAGTAGACAAGGGAAAAAAGCAGTACTTTTCGAGGCTATTTATTAAATATATCAAGCATATAAAAAATGAGCTGCGACAACAAATTAAAACACCGTGGTAAGGGAACTGGAAACAAATAATTATCCAATATTGCGAGTCTTTTTGTCCGTCTTCTGCGTTGTAGCAACCGTTACGTAGCCAGCTATGCGCCTGTTACTACGCCTTGAATACGAACAAAAATCCTGCCCAATATTGGACGATTATTTATTTCCAGCTCCCTAAGTTTCTAATCATGACAAACTCAAGCAATTCCACAAAAAATCGGGCATTTTTCATATTCCCTAGAAAGTAGTTGACACTTTATTTATATTATAAAAAAGGTCACCGCTCAGCCCCCCTCCTTATCAAGGAAGGAGACTGAGCGGTGACCCTAAAAAGTATCAACTGAAAAATGAAGAGCGCCTGACAAGGAATACAAAAACTTTTTTTTGTACTCCTGTAGTAAGTTTTAGCTACCAGCTTAAGACGGGACAAGCCATCATTTGTAGGGTGGGCAACCTTTTCTGCCCACCGAGGTTCAACTTGATGGTGGGCAAAAAAAACTGCCCACCCTACTTATTTTGTAAAGGAGTTGTCCCGTATTAAGTTGGTAGCCTAAAATCATCACTGAACTAGTTTATTCAAACAAACGATGCCTCTATACCCAGCCTTAGTCCAGCCGAATTACTCAGAAAAAATAAACCATATTCGCGCCATTGCAGCATTCTGGATTTTTCTGTTTCACTATTACCATTTTATAGCGCATTCTTTTTTTGCCCCTGTTAACAGCACAAACCCCTTTTTACTGCTTATTTATCATGGCTATTTTTGTGTCTACTTATTTTTTCTACTCAGTGGATTTTTATTAACCAAGGCCTATCCTGAAAAACTTAATTTAAAAACTTTTATATTCGCGCGTATCGGTCGTATTTTTCCAGCTTACTATCTGTGCATTGCGGTTTACTGCCTAGTTTTTACCACAGGAATCCCCCCCCTGAAACTTATGCTCACTGTTTTTAATACCGACCTTGGGGCTTATCCTGGAACTTTAGGACACTTGTGGTTTATTAATCGCTTACTAGAGTGTTATCTTAGCTTTCCGCTATTATGGTGGATTACTAAAAAAACAGGACGGATAGGCTTATTAACTACTTACTTACTTTGCCTGCTGGGCAACGGGTATAGTGTCATATATTTTCAAACAATCATTTCAGACTATTACTTTTCTTTTGTTCAATGCCTTAGCTATTTTATACTAGGCATGTTGACCGCAAATCTACCCGAAAAAGCGAGTCGATGGCAATATATTGTTATAACACTGGTTTTATTTATTTGTATTTTAGAATGGTTTCATCAGAGCACCTGGCAGACCCCACTAGACTATTCCTGGGTCAGTATACTATGGCTAAATGCCATAGCAGTACTATTTGTGGTATTGATAAGAGCCTATTTATTTCTACCTATTTTCATGCCGTCCTTTATCTCTAAAATCATGCACAAATTAGGCAGTATTAGCTATTCATTTTATTTATATCATTTTCTGGTGATACAATTTTTTATGCAACATCATGAATTATTAAGCTCTAATAGTGGGGAGAATTTTATTGTTTTATTTGCGCTATGTATTGTTACAGCCGCTTTTTTTCAATTATTTTTAAAATGGCTACCGTTTTAATGCGGGACGCTTGATACTCCTGTGGGGCACGAAATAAGTTGAGCAACTGACGCAGGATTTTTGTTCGTATTCAAGGCGT
>CAZLLL010000173.1:0-6499 GCA_964560255.1 uncultured Methylomonas sp. | reverse complement strand
GGCGAACAAAAAGACAAGTCAGAATGCACAAGTTATTTGATTCCCATTCCTTAGGGAGCTGGAAATAAATAATCGTCCAATATTGGGCAGGATTTTTGTTCGTATTCAAGGCGTAGTAACAGGCGCATAGCTGGCTACGTAACTGTTGCTACAACGCAGAAGACGGACAAAAAGACTAGCAATATTGGATGATTATTTGTTTCCATCTCCCTTAATATGAGTATTACCGAATTTCCCTGTACTTTTTAGTACCACCCTTGTTAATTAACCATTGTATGAATAAAATAAAATGACGACGAGCTTAAAATGGGGCATCCTTTATATCATGGGGTATTTGAAAATGTAGGTTGCGGGTGAGGCACGAACCCCACAAAATACATCCCCCTTAGCCATCAATGTTGAGGTTCGTGCCTCACTCATAACTTACGTAGCTCGTCTCAGTTTATTGTCTTTAACTTTGATACGAGATTGGTTTTCAATAGGATGCCTAATATTTGGTAATAACCTCCATTAACGTAATCGTTCAGACCCCCTTTGTAAAATGGGAGTTAAGGAGCCTTTTTCTAATAAAAACTCCCCTAATTCCTCCTTGATAAGGAGGGGGCTGAACGATTACCCATTAACCGCTAATAGAAGTCACCACCTGATATTTTGCAGATCCTTGCTCTGTCTTATATTGGCAGCCCATTTTTTAACACAAGTAAAGTAACCGTTCAGCCCTCCCCCCTTTGTAAAATGGGAGTGAGGAGCCTTTTTCTAATAAAACTTCTGCTAACCCCTTCTTGGTAAGGAGGGCTGAACGGTTACCAAGCAAAGCCTTCCTTTTGTCATAATACATGTTACGTCTAAGCAATATCAAACTTCCCCTAGAACATACAAGTGCTGAGTTGCGCTTGGCAATTAGCAAAAAGCTAGCGATAAAAGACAGCGAGTTACTTAGCTACAGCGTTTACAAACGCAGTTATGATGCCAGGCAAAAGAAAAATATATTCTTCATCTATAGCCTGGATGTAGAAACCAGCAAAAATGCACAACTTTTAAAAAAACTTTCCGAAGATACGCAAATTAAGGCTAGACCTGATGATAGCTACTGCTTTGTTACTCAGGCACCTGAAGATTTAAAGGAGAGACCGCTGGTTATCGGTCTGGGACCTTGTGGATTATTTGCCGGATTGATATTGGCTCAAATGGGGTTTAAGCCAATTATACTAGAACGCGGCAAAGCGGTGCGAGAACGGACAGTTGATACTTTTGCACTCTGGCGTCAAAGAAATTTGAATCCAGAGTCAAACGTACAATTTGGTGAAGGTGGAGCAGGTACCTTTTCTGATGGTAAATTGTATACACAAATTAAAGACCCACATCATCATGGACGTAAAGTATTGCAGGAATTTGTTGCAGCTGGTGCACCCGAAGAGATTCTTTATCTTAGCAAGCCGCATATCGGAACCTTTAAGCTAGTGACAATGGTAGAGAAAATGCGTGCTACGATAATATCATTAGGTGGTGAAGTCCGTTTCGAGCAGCGTGTCGACGAGGTATTAATAGATCATGAGCGTATACAAGGTGTGGTGCTAGCCAATGGGGAAACCATACACAGTCAGCATATTGTTTTAGCTATTGGACATAGTGCGCGTGATACTTTCCAGATGTTATTTGCTAAAGGGGTTTATATTGAAGCCAAACCCTTTTCCATTGGCTTTAGAATAGAACACCCGCAATCTTTAATTGATCAATGTCGTTTTGGTGATTATGCAGGGAACGAATTACTGGGAGCTGCAGATTATAAACTGGTACATCATTGTCAAAATAGCCGTTCAGTTTACAGTTTCTGTATGTGTCCAGGAGGAACAGTGGTTGCCGCAACTTCCACAGCGGGACATATTGTGACCAATGGCATGAGTCAATATTCACGTAATGAGCGTAATGCAAATAGTGCGATTGTTGTTGGCATAGACCCAGAAAAAGATTACCCAGGACACCCTTTAGCAGGTTTGCAGTTACAGGATAAATTAGAAAAACAGGCCTTTATTTTAGGCGGTGAAAACTATGATGCTCCTGTGCAATTAGTCGGTGACTTTCTAAATAATAAACCCAGCCAGGCATTGGGAACAATAGAGCCTTCATATAAGCCAGGTATCAAGCTAGCTGATTTAAGTACCAGCCTGCCTGACTATGCAATTGCAGCAATAAGAGAAGCCATTCCAGAATTTGATAAAAAAATCCGTGGTTTTGCAATGCACGATGCAATTTTAACGGCAGTGGAAACACGAACGTCTTCACCGATACGTATTAAACGAGATCGAGATTCTCTACAAAGTATTAATATACAAGGGCTATATCCAGCAGGGGAGGGCGCAGGTTATGCCGGAGGGATTTTATCCGCAGCGGTCGATGGTATAAGAATTGCTGAGGAAGTTGCGCTGGATATGGTCAAAAACTAATACGTTGATGTTTATCAGAAATATGATTTACGCATGGTAACTACTCAGGCTATTGTTTCCTAGGCTGTAGGGATATTTGTGGCATAAAAAGCAGCTGAACAGTTAAAAAATATCGATCTTATTTCACAATAAAACCCTTTAAAATTAATTAGTTAATAAAATATTCCGTGATATTTTTAGCGTCTTTTTATTAAATATCAAATACTTAATACAATTTAGAGCGGGAATAGCTGAAGAGAAATTTACTTTAGGGAGCCATAATCTAACTTAAGCGTGATTAACTGCAACCCACTGTCATAAAATATTTTAAATCTACACTGTACTCTCACATTGAGCGGGTATGGTTTTATATTTTTCGATTAACTTTTAATTTTAAAACAAATGGTTATACTAAGGGAGATGGAAACAAATAATCATCCAAGATTGCTGGTCTTTTTGTCCGTCTTCTACGTTGTAGTAACAGTTTCGTAGCTAGCTATGCGCCTGTTACTACGCCTTGAATACGAACAAAAATACTGCCCAATATTGGACGTTTATTTATTTCCAGCTCCCTAAGTTTATTAGGTTTCAATGACTTATGTAGAATCATTTAAAATCAATGTGTTACATGCAGTTAAAAATGCCTGATTTCTAATATTATTTTTTTATTATTTATACGGTTTTCCATAACACTCTAATAATTAATGTATTTTTAATATAAAAAAACAGGCAATAGATCCGCTCAACGTGAGAGACTACTCTACTGTTACCGATTTAGCCAGGTTTCTCGGCTGATCGACATCTGTCCCTTTAAGAATAGCAACATGATAAGAAAGTAATTGCAATGGAATAACATAAACAATGGGTGCAATCAGGTTATTGACCTTGGTAATTCGTACGATCTGTACGTTTTCATCCACTTCAGTCTCGATAGACTCATCCAGAAAGACAATTAACTGTCCACCACGCGCACTGACTTCCTGAATATTTGATTTTAGTTTCTCTAATAGACTATTATTGGGAGCCACTGTCACCACAGGCATTTCTGCATCTATTAACGCAAGTGGCCCATGTTTTAATTCACCTGCCGGATAGGCTTCTGCATGAATATAAGAAATTTCTTTTAACTTTAACGCACCTTCCATGGCAATGGGATAATGCGTTCCCCTGCCTAAAAATAAGGCATGATCTTTTTCGGCAAACTGTTCCGACAAGGCTTTAATTTCTTCATCAATCTGCAAAACATCCTCAATGATACGTGGTAACTGAAATAATTCAGAGGTAACTTCTGCTTCTTTTTCCTTAGTTAAAGAAAAGCGTCTACCAATAGCCATGACCAGTAACATTAAAGCGACTAACTGTGTGGTAAAGGCTTTAGTTGAGGCAACCCCTATTTCAGGCCCTGCTCGTGTCATTAAAACTAGGTCTGACTCTCTGACTAGAGAGCTTTCTGGAACATTACAAATACTTAATGAGTGCAATGCGCCCAGTCTTTTTGCTTCCTGCAAGGCTGCTAATGTGTCCGCAGTTTCACCTGATTGCGAAATGGTGACCACTAAGGTACCTTCAGAAAGAACCGGCTCACGGTAACGAAATTCACTGGCAACATCTATCTGGCAGGGAACCCGGGCTAGTTTTTCAAACCAGTATTTTGCTACTAAGCCTGAATGATAGCTGGTACCGCAGGCTAATATTTGTACCGCTTTAAGCTTATCGAATATCTCGGCTGCATGGTGTCCGAAAGCCGTATCTTGTAGTTTATTAGCAATAAACCGGCCTTCTAACGTTTCTGCAATGGCATTGGGCTGCTCATAAATTTCCTTAAGCATATAATGCCGGTAACCTGCTTTATCAACCGAATCGGCTTTTAAGCTGCTTTCTTTGACAGGCCGCTCTACAATTTCATCATCTTGATTATAAATAATCAGGCTATCTGTTTTAAGTTCAGCAATATCACCTTCTTCTAAAAAGATAAAACGCTGAGTGACAGGTAACAATGCCGCTACATCAGAGGCGATAAAGTATTCACCGATACCGACACCGATGACCAAGGGGCTGCCCTTGCGGCAAGTAATCAGGGTGTTTTCATCATCCTTGCTGATGACACCTAAGGCATAAGCCCCTTCTAAATGCTTAACTGTATTTTTAACTGCCTGTAATAAGTTATCTGTGCTTTCCAGCTCATGATAAACTTGGTGCGCAATCACTTCAGTATCGGTTTCAGACGTAAAGCGATAACCTAATTCTTTTTGTGCATCACGCAAGCTCTGATGATTCTCAATAATACCATTATGTACAATAGCTACTTTGCTATTACAAACGTGCGGATGTGCATTCTGAGTACTTGGCTTGCCATGCGTAGCCCATCGAGTATGCGCGATGCCTATATTTCCAGAAAACGGTTCAGCTGCCAGTAAAGCTTCTAAACCTTTTACCTTGCCAATTTCTCGTTGCCGATGAACTGTATTATCCGCAATCACCGCTAAGCCAGATGAATCGTAACCACGGTATTCCAGTCTTTTTAAGCCTTCAAGTAAAATTGGGGCGACATTTCTTTGCGCTATTCCACCAACTATTCCACACATGCTATTGCTCCTTTTTGACTGGACGTTGCCAGCCTTGAATTGAAATTTGTTTAGATCGAGTTAATGTTAGTTGATTATCTGGCGTGTTTTTTGTAATGGTTGACCCAGCTCCAATGGTCGCATTTTTTCCGACAGTCACGGGCGCAATAAGCTGCGTATCGGAACCGATAAAAGCGCCATCTTCAATCACTGTGCGCGACTTATTGACACCATCGTAATTGCAGGTAATCGTTCCGGCGCCAATATTAACCTTACTCCCGATTGTTGCATCTCCGATATAGCTTAGGTGATTTATTTTGCTACCTTGTGCGACTGTCGATTTTTTGATTTCGACAAAATTACCAATATGCACCTGCTCGGATAACTCAGCCTGTGGTCGCAATCTTGCAAAAGGTCCTATTTTGCTTTCCGCTCCTACGACAGCATTATCAATGATGCAATTGGCCAATATCTCCACATTATCCGCAATCACTGAGTTGTTAATAATTGTATTAGCACCAATAGTGATGTTATTACCTAGGGAATTATTACCTTCAAAAATAACATTGATATCAACGGATATATCTTGTCCTAATGATGTAAAGCTGCCGCGACAGTCAACTCTTGTCGGATCGAACAGAGTAACTCCCTGTTCCATCAGTCTATCTGCCTGCTGGCTTTGATAAACTCGCTCAAGATGACTTAGTTGCTTACGATTATTTACACCTAACACTTCATCTACAGTATCAGGCTGGCTGGTTTTAATGGTAATACCATCATTAACAGCCATTGCTATCACATCAGTTAGGTAAAACTCCTGCTGCGCATTACTATTATCTAACTGGTTAATCCAGCGTTTTAACTGCTCACCTTTTACCGCAAGAATTCCAGTATTGCCTTCTGTTATTTTCAGCTCTTCTACAGTGGCATCTTTTTGTTCAACAATCTTTAGTACATTGCCAGCTGTATCACGCACTATTCTTCCATACCCTGTAGGATCATCAAGATGGACAGTTAATAATGCCATACTTTGTTCGCTAACATTGGCTAATAAATTATTAATTGATTGTTTGCTCAATAACGGCACATCGCCATATAAAATAAGTACCGTGTCGTCATTACTTATCAGGCTATCCGCTTGTAAAACGGCATGACCTGTGCCTAGTTGCTGCTTTTGCTCGATCCATTGCGCATCAAGCTGTGACAACGTTTGTTTAACGAGCTCTCCGCCATGACCATAAATGATAATGATCTCATTTTTATCTATCAGTTTACTGGTGTCATATACATGTTGCAGTAGACATCGGTGTGCAATTTTATGTAAAACTTTTGGCTGTGCAGAGCGCATACGAGTGCCTTGTCCAGCAGCCAATATGATAGTTTTTACCGTCATTTATTTATCCTTTCTACCGTGTGTGATTAATTAATTGTATTATGCTAAGAAAAGGGAAATAAATATGCATTTGATTCAAGGTTATTGTTATATCCGAAATAGGGTAAATAATGACTATG
>CAZLLL010000172.1:0-6528 GCA_964560255.1 uncultured Methylomonas sp. | reverse complement strand
ATATTTTCAAAAATATTTACTCGCCTGATGCTATGCGTTTGGCGAAGGTATTGAATTACACAACTTATTCAATTCCCATTCCTTAACAAACTCTGAGAGGGTGAAAATTAAGATTTTATGATCTTATTATCAAAAAGTAACCGTTTAGCTCTCCCTTATTTTTTGCCCCCTGACTGCAGTAACTTTGTCATATCATGGACTGGTAATGGCCGACTAAAGAAATAGCCTTGAATAATGTCACATTTTTTCCGATCTAAGAACATTAGCTGGGCCTCATTTTCAACGCCTTCGGCAACAATTTTTTGGCCCAAAGAGTGTCCCATAGTGATAATCGCCGAAGCAATTCTTGCATCTTTTGAGTCCACGGTCATTTCTCGCACAAAAGACTGGTCAATTTTAAGTACATCAATTGGAAATTTTTTTAAATAAGACAATGAAGAATAACCTGTGCCAAAATCATCGAGTGCTATTTTGATGCCCATATGTTTAAGACGTTTGAGTTGTAATTCAATACGATTAATATCACCGATCAGCATAGATTCAGTAATTTCCAGTTCGAGGTTTTTGGGCGAAAGTTTTGCTTTGGATAATGCATCTTCAACACTTTTCATAAAGCCATCATCCATAAACTGACGTGCTGAAATATTAACTGAGACCTGTGTGAGTGGTAAGTCCTGATCCAGCCAGGCTTTTATTTGTAAGCACGCCGTTTCAAGAATCCATTTACCAATCTCAATGATTAAGCCAGTATCTTCGGCAATCGGAATAAATTGATCAGGGGGGATCATTTTATTGACACCACTGGGGTCATAAAACCAGCGAATTAAGACCTCAGCACCACATAATTCTCTTTTATGAGCACTGTATTGGGGTTGATAGTATAGTTGTAATTCCTGTTTACATAGGGCTTTGCGTAAATTATTCTCAACAGATAACCTGTCCTGACTGGCGACAGCAAAATCTATCTTATAATATTGATAATTATTTCTTCCTTTATTTTTTGCCGCATACATTGCAATATCGGCATTTTTTAAGAGTGTTTCTGATGATGTGGCATCTTCGGGGTAAATAGCAATACCGATACTTGAGCCAATAAAAACCTCGCTGCGGTTTATCATGTGTACATCTGATAAAGTCTTGATGATTTTATCCGCAATAAGAGAGGAAGAAAAAATGGCCTGTTCATGTGATTTTTCGTGTAAAAGCAACACTGCAAATTCATCGCCGCTAAAGCGGGCAACAACATCTTCTTTCCGAGTTGCCAGTTTGAGTCTTTTGGCTGTTTCTTTTAAAACCTCATCGCCTGCATTATGTCCAAGAGAGTCATTCACGGATTTAAATTTATCAAGATCTATAAAAAAAATGACCGCATGTAAATTATGTCGCTCAGCATAGGATATAACATTTCTCATGCGTTCCAAAAACATGACCCTATTAGGTAAACCTGTTAAGCCATCATAGTGGGCAAGATGTAAAATACGCTTTTCATTTTGTTTATACTGAGAAATATCAAGCAGCGTGACAAAGTATTTGTTAAATGAATTAAATTCGTCTTTTAACGGTTGAATCTGTATTTTGGCGGTAAACTGCTGACGACTATTTTGTTTTTTGCAGATAAGCTCATTGGACCATAATTCAAAATTATTTTTTTTAAAAAAGGAGAGAATCGTAGCATCCATTCTTGCATTAATTTTTCCATTTTTAACAAAAGATACTCCCTGGTTCCTTAATTCATCCATTTCATATCCAGTGAGTGTCGAAAAGGCTGCATTTATACGAATTATTTTCAATCCATAATCAAGAATTGCAAAGCTTATATGGCTGGAATCAAATAACGCAGATAATAGCTCTAAATCAGTTTTCTCTCTCTTATTCGCATCTCGAGGCTGACCAGAAATAAAGAGCCTAGAAGGTTGCTTGTTGTTATCTAAAACCGGGGTAGATGTAAGTTCGATAGAAATAGTATCGCCATTGGGCATGGTTGCAATTCTGGTGTCTTTAACCGATTTTTTGAGTCGCCAGGCAATTTTATCTAATGTTATGTTTTTCTGTAATTCTGCAATATTACTATTCGGGATGAGCATTAATTCTTCATCTGTTTTACCGACAAAGTGATGACTCTTGATATTCAGGTAATCTAAATATTCAGTCGTTGCTTGCTGCCATCGGCCTTGGCCATCTTTTATGCATAAAAAATTTGGAACATGGCTGATCAAAGTGGCATCTGTATATATTGGAGATAGGTGAGTCTGTAGTAAAGCTCCGTTGTATAACGCGTGTTGTTTTTGTCGTGCCCAGACAATGAGTATACCGACGATAACCAAACTATTGCTAATCAGAATTAATATTTCTGGATCAAAAGAAAAAGCTTCTTTAAGAACGGCAGGAAAATAGAATTGCAGAATACCATAGCTTAAATTACCTGCGATGAGGAGGGTAATTAATATAAAAAAAGATTTTCGGATAAGCATATTTTCAGCAAAAGTTATTAATGTTCCATGGTATACTTCGAGCGGTCACGGAGACAGGTAATAGCTAGCTGATTTTTGTCGATTGCAAGGCTCTGAAATAGCTGCATAGCAGGCTATATAAAGTGTCAGTCACGCACTTATCGGCTGATTTTGGCTGCTAGAAATCTGTTGCTGTGACCATGCGAAGTATATAGGAATGGGAATCAAATAACGTGTGCATTCTGACTTGTCTTTTTGTTCGCCTTCTGCGTTGCGGAAACAGTTACGTCGCTAGCTATGCGCCTGTTACCGCGCCTTGAAGGCAAACAAAAATACTGCGTCATAATTGCACAACTTATTCAATTCCCATTCCATAAATGCTAACTTATAGTTTGATTTTTCCAAAGTGACTCATAAATCAATTAAAATTACAGATAATTGTACCTTGAATTGGCTAGAGAGAAACAGTTTTTAGCAATGATTGTCTGTGAATTACAATTCTAAGCAAAAATTACATTAGGAAATGCTACAACTCTCACTAGTAGTGCTGTATTATTATGACTCTAAATTATTAATAAAATGTTTTGCTATGCAACAGAGAAAAAGACCGCTTTCACCTCATCTGGCTATATATAAACTACCGTTAACGGCAGTCGTATCAATCATGCATAGAATGACTGGTGTATTATTAACTGCCGGATTAATGCTTTTTGTCGTTAGCTTAGCGATGATTCAAGGGGGTGCAGGTAGCTATGATGCAATGCAGGGTTTTATACAGCAATTTTTTGTAGAAATGGCCGTCTGGTTGATGATATATGCCTTATTTTTCCATTTATGTCATGGTGTACGCCATTTGTTTTGGGATATAGGGGAAGGGTATGACAAGCAATTAATGAATTACTATATTTTACTAGAGATGTTTGCCGCTGTTGCCTTGACCTTGATTAGTTTCTTATTTGTCAGTATGGGAGGGTAGACGTGGATTACAGAACCCCTTTAGCAAAAGCGCAGGGTCTAGGGTCTGCAAAAAGTGGTACCACCCATTGGTGGATGCAAAGAGTGACGGCTGTTGCTTTAATTTTTTTGTCTTTCTGGTTGATATTATTTATTCAGCAGTTGTTTCATGCATCTTATTCTGAAATAAAGCAATGGCTTGTTGAGCCAGTGAATTTTACTTTATTAATCGCCTGGTCATTTGTCAGCTTTTATCATGCTGCCTTAGGTTTACAAGTTGTGATAGAAGACTATTTAAGCCCCGAATGGTTAAAAATTACTCTGGTGTGGGTCATTAAATTCATTTTTATCGGCGCGGCAATCACATCACTCGCTCTTACCGTTAGCATTGCTATTTCAGCAGGATCATAAAATCAGTATGAAAGATAAATATAAGATTATTGAACACGAATACGATGTTTTAGTTGTCGGGGCAGGCGGGGCAGGGCTACGGGCAACCTTTGGTATGGCAGAAAAAGGGCTGAAAACGGCTTGTATTAGTAAGGTCTTCCCGACACGCAGTCATACGGTTGCAGCACAGGGAGGCATAAGTGCGGCATTAGGTAATAATGGCGAAGATGACTGGCGCTGGCATATGTATGATACCGTGAAAGGTTCTGACTGGCTGGGTGATCAGGATGCAATTGAATATATGTGTCGTGAAGCTATCCCTGCAGTTTTAGAGTTAGAACATTATGGTGTCCCCTTTTCGCGTAACGAGGATGGTAAAATTTATCAACGCGCCTTTGGTGGAATGACCACACATTTTGGCGAAGGAACCGCACAAAGAACCTGCGCTGCTGCGGATGTTACTGGTCATGCTATTTTGCACACCCTATACCAGCAATCACTCAAGCATGATGCCGAATTTTTTATCGAATATATCGTCATTGACTTGATTATGGAAGACGGCGCTTGTCGTGGTGTATTGGCCTGGTGCCTAGACGATGGTTCACTGCATGTTTTTAAAGCACATACGACTGTTCTAGCCACCGGTGGTTACGGACGCTGTTTTTTTTCCTGTACCTCCGCACATACAGTCACAGGTGATGGCAGTGCGATGGTGTTGCGTGCCGGGCTGCCCTTGCAGGATATGGAGTTTATTCAATTCCATCCCACAGGGATTTATGGTGCAGGCTGTTTGATTTCTGAGGGCGTACGCGGAGAAGGCGGATATTTAACCAACTCTGAAGGTGAGCGCTTTATGGAGAAGTATGCTCCCAGTGCTAAAGATTTAGCTTCACGTGATGTGGTCAGCCGGGCTATTACCATGGAGGTTAATGCAGGGCGTGGCATAGGCGAACATAAGGATCATGCTTATCTGCATGTTGAGCATCTGGATCCCGCAATCATTAAAGAGCGGTTGCCAGGAATCTCTGAACTGGCACGAGTTTTTGCCGGAGTTGATGTCTCTAAAGAGCCCATCCCTGTTATTCCGACAGTACACTATAATATGGGTGGAATCCCAACGAATTATAAAGCAGAAGTCGTGACCTTAAAAGAGGGGAACCCGGATGCTGTTGTGACGGGCTTGATGGCTATCGGTGAGGCGGCCTGTGTTTCGGTGCATGGAGCCAATCGCCTTGGATCAAATTCTTTGCTGGATTTGGTTGTTTTTGGCCGTGCAGCAGCAATACGCTGTGCTGAATTAATTAAGCCAGGAACAGCGCATAAGCCTTTGGCGGATGGTGCCTATGATAAAGCCCTGACGCGTTTTGATAGGCTGCGCTTTGCTGAGGGAAGTTTAAGGACTTCTGAAATTCGCATTAATATGCAAAAAACCATGCAGAAACATGCCGCTGTTTTTAGAACAGGTGATATGTTGGCAGCAGGTGAGCAAAAAATTACCCAGATACGGGATTCCTTCGCTGACGTACACACAACCGACCATTCCTTAATCTGGAATACCGATTTAGTCGAAACTTTAGAACTGGATAATTTACTGGATTTGTCGCTGGTCACCATGTCGGCCGCAGCCAACCGTACTGAAAGC
This sequence comes from uncultured Methylomonas sp., assembly GCA_964560255.1. Lineage (GTDB taxonomy): Bacteria > Pseudomonadota > Gammaproteobacteria > Methylococcales > Methylomonadaceae > Methyloprofundus. Next base: position 1,092 of record CAZLLL010000172.1, on the reverse strand, counting down.
CGTGGTGGACATGCGCGTGAGGATTTTCCAGACAGAGATGATGAAAGCTGGTTAAAACATACTTTATCATGGATAAAGGATAATAAAGTCAAGATTGATTATCGCCCTGTGCATATGTACACCCTAACAGATGAAGTTGATGTTATTCCACCTAAAAAGAGAGTTTATTAATGGTTGAATTTACTTTACCAAAAAATTCAGTGGTACAAAAAGGCCAGTTTTTTGCAGCGCCTGAAGGTGCAACACAAATTAAACATGTTCAGGTCTACCGCTGGGATCCTGACACAGATGAAAATCCACGGATGGATAGCTACGACATTGATTTAGACCAATGTGGTGAAATGGTACTGGATTTAATACTCAAGATTAAAGATGAAATTGATAGCAGCTTAACCTTTAGGCGATCCTGTCGTGAGGGGGTTTGTGGCTCCTGTTCGATGAATGTCAATGGTAAAAATACCTTGGCCTGTATTAAGCCTATTGCTGAATATAAAGGCACAATCAAAATTTATCCATTGCCACATATGGAGGTGGTCAAGGATTTGGTCGCAGATATGACCCATTTCTATGCGCAATATGCATCCATAAAACCCTGGATAGAAACAAAATCGCCGACACCTGCCGATAGAGAGCGTTTGCAAAGTATTGAAGAGCGTAAGCAACTAGACGGATTGTATGAGTGTGTGATGTGTGCCTGCTGTTCAACCAGTTGCCCCAGTTATTGGTGGAATAGTGAGCGATACCTTGGCCCTGCGGTCTTATTACAAGCTTATCGCTGGATCAATGATAGTCGTGATGAAAATACTGGGGAGCGTTTAGATGAACTGGAAGATCCTTTTAAGCTATACCGCTGTCATACCATTATGAATTGTACCGATACGTGCCCTAAGGGTTTGAATCCTGCACAGGCAATTGGTGAAATTAAAAAGATGTTATTGGTTAGGCAAGAAGGGTGAATATTCTTTAGTTAAGAATAAATGTGATCAATGAGGTGAATACAATGGCATTCGCTTAAGCTTTCTCGCGAGACGGGGTACTCACTAGGCTGTCGAAGTCCTGACCGTAGGAGTTAAAGTAAATTTCTCTTTTTGG
>CAZLLL010000171.1:0-6534 GCA_964560255.1 uncultured Methylomonas sp. | reverse complement strand
AAATCTATAATAGATTTTAAGGGGGAGTATAACTCTTATATTTAGAATTGCTGGAATATAGCCCATCAAACAGTTAACATAACCGGAACTGATGTTGAGGCGACGATTAACGGTTCAATACCCGGACCTACTTTAACGATGACCGAAGGCGACACCGTCACCATTCGTGTGCATAATAATATGGATGTAGGTACTACACATGTGTTTGAATTTCCGATCATACAATCTGGCACTTAATTAGTATCATTCACAGACGGGATTACAGAAACAACGAGGTGTCTATGGATCATATCCTATTGAAATTCCCTGCTAAACATCTTTCAAAAAAATAATTGTTGAAAAATATATTAGCTTATAAACCATGAACAGAAAAGATATTTCTAATACATTGGGTAGCCTTCCTCCAGAGTTAGGCCAAATAGTTGATAAGACAGAAAAGGCAGCGATGTCTAAAATGTTGAATCTAGTTGAAACATTAGCTACTCAGGTCGATGAGTTAAAAAAAGAAAACCAATCATTAGAGTTGTTCTTTTGAATATACATTAATAATCAGTATGTTATGTTTTTAAGTGTACTTTTATTTATGAAAAAATCGGATATAATTGCATTTTATCTGATTTTCAGACAAATCCGTTATTTTAAATAATTGATTTTAAACAAGTTTTATTTATTCACAAGAACAACTCTATTAAAAGACGACATCAACCAACTGAAAGGTGAACAAGGAAAACCTGACATCAAGGCTAATATAAAACAAAACGGTGACATTTCCTCCGAAAATGAGCGACGAGAGGCAGAAGAAACAGATGAAGACAGGGCAAAGAAAACAGGATTCAAACTGGAAAAAAGTTCTTTAAAAAAACTGAAAGAACAGCGCTTTCCCGTTCAATTACTTGAGAAAATTGAAGCTCTGCAAGGTCATAAATACTCGAATTAGATAGACTTTATCAATGAAATAGAAGCCACGATTGGCTCTGAGTTGACTGACGAAAATAGAGACCTATTGCTCCAGTACGCTCGCTATAAAAAAAGAAATCGTCAAGCCAAAATTCCAAAAATAACCATCGACCGATGGGAGAATTGTCCTGTTGATCGTAGCCAATTACCAGAAGATGCCATCTTAAAAGACCATGAATACAAAGTCGTTCAAGATGTCACGATTAAAACGGATAATGTTGAATTTAAACGTGAGCTTTACTATTCTCCTTCACTCAAGAAATACTACCTTGGCCCTGTTCCTGAAGGCTATGACAAAGGAGATTTTGGCCCTAATATTAATACTGACATCCTCTCTTTCAAGTATGTCAATGGAATGACGATTCCTAAAATTGTAGTTGTTACAAAACATAGGGATTATCATTTCAGGCAGTTATATTCCTACCCGGACAACCGACCCTGTGATAATGGATGTGTTTCACCTTGAAAAAAGCGAAGCATTCAAAGCCGCCATTGAGGTGAGATCCTACTTGCAGATAGACGATACAGGCTCACGTGTCAATGGTCAAAATCACTACACACAGATTCTCTGCAACGATCTGTTTATCGATTTTTTGGTAGTGGGTCAAACCTGTGATTATTGTTTAGTGACAAGTTATGCAATAGTCCGAGATATAAGGGGTTAACGTAATAGGGAGAATATTAAAACCACAGGTTTGACCCACTACCGATTTTTTCACCACGGAGCATAAAATTGCTTAACGATTCTGGACATACTCCGGCATTTTGGTTCTAAGCATTTCTTGTTGAATGAAAAGACCTTTAAGCGACTTGAACAACGGGGCGTTTCGAAAACCGATCAACACTTATTATCTGCTTACCAACGCGATACGACCTATAGCGAAGCTGAGATACTCGGCATTTTAAATGCACTTTATGGGGATAAGTATTACAGAACATTTTTATCCTAATCTAACCAAATTATTTAAGAATATAATGAAAAATGACTAAACAAGACGAGGAATTCAATAACGCAGCCCAGGCATACATTCAGATGTTCGGCGGTAGCTTGCCTATCGGTGTCGGCTATGATGAATTAACGACTGACGCACTACTAAAGGCAGTAATGGACAAGCGAGCGATAAAAGAAGTCACTCCGGATCAAGCCATAAGCTAATGATTACCGTAGAATTCAACGGTGCCAGCGTATTAACTGCATTATCCCGATTGCAACGCGCTACATCCGATATATCCCCAGCACTATTAGAAGTCGGGGAAGTGCTGACCGAGTCAACAAAGCAGCACTTCGCTAGCACAACTGCACCAGACAACGCTGGTTGGAAGGAAAACAAAGCGTCAACGCTAGAGAATAAAAATGGCAGCGTGCCTTTAACTGGCAAGACCGGCCTTTTAGCCAGTACGGTCAACTATCACTCGATGTTCCAGTTTTTGTAGCATGTTGATTTTATTATCTTTTTTTTATTTCGGTAAAATTAAGATTACCTTTAAAATCAATTGATTAACTTTTATTGCAACAAAATCTAGGTGCCTTCAAGCCCAGTTATAGTTGAAAACTGGAACATCGAGTATCAACTAAGGGGTAATAACGCGCTAGAAATTGGCAGCCCTAAAAAGTATGCCGCCATGCAACAATTTGGCGGCACTAAAGCTGATTTTTCGCATTTATGGGGAGGTATTCCTGCGCGTCCTTTTTTAGGCATTTCTAACCAAGATGAAACAGATATTCTAAGTATTTTGCAGCAACACCTTGAGTCTTCTGTGTAGACTTTTTTATTTTTCATATGTGAAAATCATTTTTATTTCCACGTTTCTATTCATCCCTTTGCATTCCCTATCATTTCATTTACCTAACGTCTATTCAGATAAGTACCCACAAAAACGTACTCGAATGATGGAAGCCTGTGCGATTAGTTGTTATCGCCAGGAAACAGGCATTCCCATTGTTAAAATTCTGGTTGACGAGAAACAGGCGACAATGCTCGATAAAGAATTTGATCGCTTATTTTCAATTGAAACGGGTTATGATGAGTTAGATGCCCGAATTAAAAAAACGAAAGCTCAAAAAGAAGAGTTGCTGGTCGTCCTAAAGCACCCTGAAATCCCGCTGCATCATAATCCTTCCGAAGGAGGAGCAAAAATTGAAAAACCAGGCGCGCCATGCTACTTCGTGAAATTCAGCGGCAGACAGGATGTGAGCTTTCAAACGATCACTCTGGAAGGGACGAGGTCGAAAGATACGATGATGAGCATTGTCGAAACGTGTAAAAAACTGGGAATAAGTGCTTACAAATTTATCCAGGATCGAATAAATGAAATCCATATATTTCCAACTCTTGCTGAAATGATAAAAGCAAAAGCGGCTGGTCAGCCGATTCCAATATGAGTTGATAAATAAAATAGTTCTATCAGGTAATACACTTTTTCGTGTGCATAAGTGATGGCTTCGTTTAACGGAGCCGCACTTGTTGCGCGTTGAAAAGCGATAGAATCAAAATAATTATTCAATTTTAAGGGGATTTAAACAGGATACCTAATGACGAATTAAGGCTACGAGTTTAAGATGGATATACGCTGAAGTGACACGCTTTAACTATTGCATAGCGCGTTGAAGCACCATTGTACCGTCTTATGTTCGTAGCCTATTTTTGAATATGATGTGAGTGATGTACGGGTCTTATTAAAGCATTGGCAAGAAAGGCAATTATCAGTAAGGCTGCCATTAAATACATCGTCTGGTTGTACAAACCAGGTGTCGGATCCATTGTTTCAGAGGGTACGACTTCCATCAGTTTTGAAATAGTGACCGTTTTTGTTTCGATGAGTCTATGTAGTTGCTCTATACCGGCTCCAAAGCTCTTCTGGAAGGTAGCCGGATCAACTTTAGAGGCTAAATCATGAATTGCATCAACGGTTGCTTTCTCGCGCAATGAGGTGATGGCCAAAGGCCCTAGAACACCCGCGGTACTCCATGCAGTTAATAGGCGTCCATGAATACCTCCCACGAATTTAGTCCCAAAAATATCCGCTAAATAGGCAGGGATTGTCGCAAAGGCTCCACCATACATGGTAAAAATAAGCATTGTGGCTGCGTAAAACATGATTAAAAAGCTGATTTCCGGTGAGTGACTGACCGCCTGAGCAGAAAAGGGTAAAGAGGCATATAATAAGGCGCCTAAGCCAAAAAATATAAAGTAAGTATTTTTACGACCAATATAGTCCGAGGTACTCGCCCAGAAAAAACGACCTAACATATTGAAGACACTGATCATTAAGACGTAAGTCGCAGCAAATTCTAAATTGACAATATTAGGTAAAGCGCCACCAAAAATATCTTTCATCATGGTTTTAGCCACAGAAATAACACCAATACCCGCAGTGACATTCAAACAAAGCATTAGCCAGAGTTGCCAGAATTGAGGGGTTTTAAGTGCCTGGTCAATATGCACGTCATGCTCGGTAATCATGCCCTTCGTTTCATCGGGGACAATATATCCAGTAGGTAGCCAGCCATCTTTAGGAATTCGATACGCAAATGCAGCTATCAACATAATGACAAAATACACGCTGCCCAAGGTAAAGAATGTTTGCGCAACACCAACATTTCCAGTGCCGGCCAGATAAACCCCCTGTGGTCCGGGTACTAACATACTAGAGACATCATTTGCGCCAATAATGACAACCTCATGTAATTCACTAGCCATTAGTACCATGCGCCGTCCTGCCTCGGTGACTAGCTTTACATTGGCGACGGAACCTAAATAATCAGGCGCAATATAAAATGCACGCATCATGGGACCAATCATAAATTTTGCAATCATCGCGCCACCCCCAAAACCCATGATTGCAATCCCCGTTGCCATACCACGGCGATCAGGAAACCAGCGAATTAAAGTGCTAACCGGTGAAATATACCCCAGCCCTAAGCCGCAGCCACCTATGACGCCATAGCCCAGATATAACAACCAGAGTTGATCTGTGACAATGCCCATTCCCCCTATGATAAAGCCGCCGCCCCAGCAAAAGGCTGCAATAGTTCCGACAAGTCGAGGACCTACCTTTTCCAGCCATTTGCCGGCAAAAGCAGCAGACAAACCCAGAAATACAATGGCTACAGTAAAAATCCAGACGACACTTTTTAATCCCCAGTCATCAGCAGCACTGGTTACCACACCAATTCTGGCAATCAGTACAGGGTTAAATAAACTCCAGGCATAGACAGAGCCAATACACAAATGAATACCCAGCGCTGCAGGGGCGATGAGCCATCTGTTAAAGCCTTCTTTAGCGACGATACGTTGTTTAGAAAAGAGTATGGACATTTTGTTTTTAAGTTGACTGTGAATTGTTATATATAACATGCCTATTCGCGTTATCAAGGAAGGCTTCTAAGATCTTATTTACTTATCAATGATAAGCTCAGGAGTGAAAGAGCTTTAGCGGTTTCCGAAACAGTAATAGCTGAAGCTATTGCACTCCCACTTCAAGGTTATGAAAACACGCTATCCGCTTGAACTATTCCGGTAAATCCTTAGGTCTTTGTATTACACAGCTACCTTGTAGAAATGACCATTTCTGACCCAGTTGCAGATAAGCCAAGGTCGCAGTCGGCATCAGTTTTCCATCATCCGGAAATGAGACATTGGGAGCCAGGTAACTCAGTAGAGATTCAAAACTAGGGTTATGACCAACCAGTAATAAACGATGAACAGAGTTAGGAGTGCCTAATAAAACCTGCCGCAAATCAGATAAGCTCGCTTCATAAATACCTTTCTCGATTTTAATAGAGTGTGCATCTACATCCATCGCCTGACAAATTATTTCCGCTGTTGTGAAGGCTCGTGTTGCTGGAGAACTGATGATTAAATCCGGTATCAGTTGTTGTTCGCCTAACCATTTACCTATGCGTTGGGAGCTGTGCCTACCGCGATTATTTAGGGGGCGATAAAAATCAGTTGTATCAGTATTCCAGTCAGATTTGCCATGTCTTAACAGAAGTAGTTCTTTATATTTTGTCATATTTATCCTCGCTCATCGTCAGAAAGTCAAAATGATAAGTTTGAAGATTACGGGAAGTGGAAACAAATAATCATCCAAGATTTGGGCACTTTTCATTTCTCAGTGAACACTTTTGGTGTAAGTATATTCATTCGTAGGATGAATTCGTATCCTGTTTAAATTCTCTGCAACACTTAAATCCTAAAAACATAATATATTGATATACAAGGATATATATTTTTCCAAAATCCAGTTTACTAGGGAATTTAAACAGGATACGTGAATTCTCTGCACCATTGGATCCATAATCGCTTCCATAACAATCATGGTGCATAGAATGCATCCTACATTTCGTATTTCATTTTTAATGACTCACCGTTCGCTTAATTTTACTCCTACTTCATGAAATTATGGCATATTCCCCATATTTGCCATGCAATCAGAGAGACAGATAACAAGAACAGAGCGGGTGGACGACATTCCACTATTATTAGCACAGATGGAAAAAATGTAAATAGCTTCATTATTGGCAGCAATTCAGAGCATACCTCATAGCCACACTTTTTAATAAAGATCATTTCT